>JAAZNT010000023.1 GCA_012798145.1 Thermoanaerobaculaceae bacterium
ATTCTTGCCAAATACGACATTGCGGTTTCCCTCGGTGACGGCTTAAGACCCGGATCAATCGCAGACGCTAACGACGAAGCACAGTTTGCAGAACTTAAAACACTCGGCGAACTTACAAAAAAAGCGTGGGAGAGAGATGTCCAAGTTATGATCGAAGGTCCCGGACATATACCGCTAAACCTAATTGAAGAAAACATAAGACTTGAAAAAGAGCACTGCTTCAACGCTCCTTTTTACACTCTTGGACCTCTTGTCACGGACATAGGCGCGGGAAGAGATCACATCACATCTTCAATTGGTGGGGCTCTTATTGCATCCCTTGGCGCTTCAATGATCTGCTATGTTACACCGAAAGAGCATCTTGGGCTTCCAAACCTTGAAGATGTAAGAGAGGGGATATTTGCCCACAAAATCGCCGCTCACGCCGCCGATTTAGCAAAGGGGAATAAAATGGCTCTTTCGTGGGATCTTGCTATGTCAAAAGCAAGGGCTGATTTTAGATGGGAAGACCAATTTGCTCTATCTCTTGACCCTGAATACTCCCAAAAGCTTTTTGAAGAAGGGGGTAGGAAGGTTGATAAAGAAGAGGATTTCTGTTCAATGTGCGGACCTGACTACTGCCCGATGAAAATGACAAAGAATTTAAGAAAATGATTCAGAACTGAAAACGGGAGTATAGGATTCAGGACACTTGAGAATTTCTATCGAAGATTGAATTTTTAGCCCAACTCCACCATTTCCAAAAAATGTGAATTTTTCCCAAAGGATTAATTAGGTTAAAATATTACCTATGGACGACGATTTCGCGAAGACGAAGACTCTTGTTACTGAAGTGACCGAAGAAGGGGGATTTTTCACCGAAATTCCTCTGCCCAAAAAGGGTGATGTTGTAGCAGAGAGGTATGAGATTGTCTCCGTTTTGGGAAAAGGGGGGAGCAGTGTTGTCTATCTTTGTTATGACACAATCTTGAGGAGAGAGACGGCGCTTAAGCTTCTTGTTAAATCAAATGCGGAGTCGGAGGCAAGATTGAGAAGGGAAGCTCTTTTGGGTTCTAAATGGGAGCACCCCAACCTTTTGCGCCTTTACGACCTCGGCAGGCACAACTCAATGCTTTTTGTGACGATGCCAGTAGCGGAGGGTGGCACTCTCGCGGAGAAGATTTCAAAAAAAGAAATCTCTTCTTTTGATGAAATCCTTAAAATTGCAAAGGAAATTCTTGATGGGCTTTCGCTTCTTCATAAAGGTGGTTTTATTCACCGAGATATAAAGCCCTCAAACATTTTTTTTGACAAAACGGGGAATAGTCGTCTTGGGGATTTTGGGATAATTTTCAGTACAACAGACACAAGGTACACTTCTGACGGACTTAGGGTGGGGACTCCTCAATATATGTCTCCAGAATATTTGACGGGAGAGGAACTTTCCCCTTCATCAGATTTATGGTCTCTCGGAATAACTTTGAAAGAGGCTGTCGCAGTTTTGACAGAGAAGGGTTTTTCAATTCCTCAATGGTTTAAGAAATGGCTTTCTGGCCTCTTGCAGCAGGATCCGCAAAGAAGATTTCAGAATGCGGAGAAGGCGCTTTTGGCTCTTAATAAAAGATTGACGCCGCCTCACATAATAAGGAAAAGAATTATTGTTTCGGTTTCATTTTTGTTCTTGCTGGCTTTTGCTTCTCTTTTTTATTTTTATTCGGCAAAAATGGTTAAGGTGAAGAGAGTTCCTGAATATGTTAAATGTGAAAAAAATTTAATTTCTGCTTACGATGAAGATGATGAGCTTTTGTGGAAATTGGAATTCAAAGGAAAAATAAACAAGGCGATTGACTGGGGAAAATCTTCAAAATCGGCTGGAAGATTTTTAGTTCTTTTTGGAGGGACATCAGAGGCGGAAAATTACGAGGGATGTCCTCCAACAGCAGCAATCATTTCAAACGGCGGAAA
>JAAZNT010000391.1 GCA_012798145.1 Thermoanaerobaculaceae bacterium
AAACCCCACCAAAATAAAACTACAAACCGGGTAAAACTAAAAATCACAACTAATTAAGTGTAAAAGAGTTACATTTTCACCAAAACCCAAAATTGCCCCTCATCTTTCAAAGTCAGGGAGAATAGTTTTGCATCCTTATACATTGTTTTTTATTTGAGGCAACGACTCCCTTTTCCATTGTTTTTTCGTGATACAATTCGTCATTTCCCATTTGTTGAATTTTGTTATAAACTTTATAACCTATATTTTTAGGAGGATAAAATGGCTCTTGTAGAACCGCACGGCTCAAAAGAATTAAGACCGCTTATCGTAAAAGAGAAAGAGAGAAAAGAAGAGTTAGAAAAAGCAAAAACATTAAAGAAAATTCCGATAACAAGCAGAGAAAGTGGAGATTTAATAATGCTTGGAATTGGAGGATTTACTCCGCTGAAAGGTTTTATGGGATACGACGATTGGCTATCCTGCTCAAAAGAGATGTCCCTTCCATCATACAATAAACTCTTCTGGCCCATACCTATAACGCTTTCTGCTGAAAAAAGCATTGCAGATTCTTTAAAAATCGGTGAGGAAGCGGCTCTTTTTGATATGGAAACAGAAGAAATTCTTGGCACAATAAAGGTTGAGGAAAAATATAGAATTGACAAGGAACTTGAATGCAAAGAAGTTTTCAGAACACTTGATTCAAAGCACCCTGGCGTCAAAATGGTAATGGAGCAGAAAGAAGTGAATATTTCTGGAAGCGTAAAAGTCCTTTCAGAATCTTATTTCCCAGAAAAATTTCCCTCCCTGTATCATACTCCTTTTGATTCAAGGAAGATTTTTGAAGAAAGGGGCTGGACAACTGTGGCTGCTCTTCAGTTGAGAAATCCTATGCACAATTCTCATGCATATCTTGCTTGGATAGCAATTGAGGTATGCGACGGAGTCTATATTCATCAACTTGTCGGAAAACTAAAGCCGGGGGACATTCCAGCGGATATCAGGGTAAAAGCAATTGACGCCCTTGTGAACAAATATTTCAGAAAGGAAAGAGTGGCGGTGGGTGGATATCCTCTTGATATGAGATATGCTGGCCCCAAAGAAGCGCTTTTGCACGCATTGTTCAGACAAAATTACGGCTGTTCCCATCTAATTGTTGGCAGAGACCACGCAGGCGTTGGAGATTACTATGGTCCTTTTGACGCCCAGAAAATCTTTCAGGAAATACCAGAAAATTCTCTGAAAATAAAGCCGTTGCCCCTCGACTGGACTTTTTATTGCTATGAGTGCGGATCAATGGCTTCAATGAAAACCTGTCCGCACGAAAGCGTGGCAAAGATAGACGACGAAGGAAATTATCAAGGCGGGGCGAGACTTCTTCTTTCCGGAACTCTTTTGAGAAAACTAATGAGTGAAGGGAAAAAAGTTCCAAAAGAATTTTCTAAGCCGGAAGTCATTGAAGTTCTTAAAGAATATTATGATTCACTTGAAAAAAAGGAAAAAATAGAACTACACAGCAAAGCCGATCCCACCATTAAATGAAGTTTTTTCCAAGGGTGATAATGTTTTTTTTGGTTGCTCTTGCAATATGGTTTTCGCTTAACGGCTATTTTCTGTGGCGTGTTCTTGCACTGCCTCTTTTCAGTTCAAAAGCGGTAAAAATAACGATGATTGCATCCGTGGTCTTTTTGGCTTTAAGTTATCTTGTGGGAAGAGTTTTTGTTCATAGAGGATTCGGGGGCGTTGCCGTTTTTCTTGAGATTGTTGGCGCTGTATGGATGGGGGTTCTCTTTATATTTGTTGTATTTTTGCTGTTTGCTGATTTAACTTCTTTGTTCGGCTATTTCAAATTGGCTTCAATCTATTTTAGATACACTGCTCTTTGTATTTCTGTTGTTCTAATTTTTTTCTCCTTTTATCAGGGGTTTAGGGCGCCTGTAATAAGAAATGAAAAAATCAAGGTCTCAAATCCGCAACTTTCAGGAGTAAAAATTGTTCAAATTTCTGATTTACATTTAGGGTCAATAAAAGGTGAAAGGTTTCTTAAAAATGTTGTAAAAAAAGTCAACGAGCAAAAGCCAGATATTTTTGTTATAACAGGGGATATCATTGACACCGATGGGAAAAAAGAGGAGGGTTTTAAGAAAATTTTTAGAGAAATAAAAGCGCCAAAAGGTGTTTTCGCGGTTTTGGGAAACCATGAGTATTATCACGGCGCAGAAAAAAATCCGATGTTTTTTGAAGAATCGGGGATGAAACTTCTCAGAAATCAAAATGTGGAAGTTATGGATGGATTAATAGTTTCAGGGGTCGAAGACCTTTCTTCAAAAAAACATTTTGGCAAAGGAGAAGACTTTTTAGCAAAAGCGCTTGAAAATAGAAAAGAAGGGTTTAACATACTTTTGAGTCATTCTCCGCTTGAGGTGGAAAGAGCCTCTGAAATGGGTGTCAATTTGATGTTGTCGGGTCATACTCATAATGGACAGATTTGGCCCTTTAATTTTTTCAGCAAGATTTTTTATCCGTACAATTACGGCAGATTCAAAATTAAAAATATGGATTTGATAGTCACACTGGGGACTGGAACTTGGGGTCCTCCGATGAGGCTTTTTAGAACAAGCGAAATTGTTGTGATGGAGTTGGAGCAGGAATAATTTGCACTAAACCCAAATTTGTTAATAAGAAAAGACTTTCATTTGAGAAAATGGAAGATAATAAACCAGATAATCGGCAGGCAGTTTGCCTTCGGCAACCTGCAATAAATGGCTTCGCCATTTTCAGCCTGCCTAAAGTTCATCAATCTCTTTTAAAACATCAAACGAGTGACTTATCTTCCATTTTCCCTAAGCAATCTCTAACCGCTTGGTAAAGTTCTTCTATTGACAAATTTGGGTGAAATACTAAAAACCCAAAAAAATTGACAACAATCAATCTTTTTGAAATAATCAAATTTCTTTCTTGTTAA
>JAAZNT010000392.1 GCA_012798145.1 Thermoanaerobaculaceae bacterium
AGGATAGCACCTGTGTTTGCGTCTACACCAGACGGAATATCAATTGCAACGACAGGTTTTTTTGAATTGTTTATCTCAAGAATAAGTTCTTTTGTTGTACCTTCAATTTCTCTATTTAAACCAGTGCCAAATATACCATCAATGATTACATCGGCTTCTAATAAACTTGATAAAACTACTCTATTGATTGTATTAAATTGTAGTATTTCAACGGGGTATAGATGCAAAAGATCTAAATTTTTGAGAGCTATACCTTTAATCTGATTTTTTTCTCCCACGATAAATACAACCACATGAGCGAATTCAGATGCAAGCTTCCTTGCAACAACAAAAGCATCTCCTCCGTTGTTACCCATGCCTGCAAAGATAAGATATTTTTTATCCAGGCTAAAATAGTTTTTTAAAAAATCGAATACAGCACAACCTGCATTTTCCATGAGAATACTTTCATCTATTCCCATAGAAATTGCCTGTTTGTCAAGTTTTTTTGCCTCTTCTCTGCTTACAATTTTCATAACTCTATCCTTATTGCAACTGCTACTGCAAAATCATCTTCATGTGATATTGAAATAACGATGTCTGGAAAGCCTTCTAAATACGGCTTGTCATATACGTTATCTAAAATTTCTAAATTCATAAACGCAATTGGTTTTTCAAGTACTTTTGTTATGGCTTCCTTCGCCGCAAATCTTCCTGCGAGGAATTCACCTTTTTTGACTCTTTTGTTAAGTTTTTCTTTTTCATGACTTGAAAGCACTCTTTCTACAAATTTTTCTCCATACATATCGAACATTTTTTCGATTCTTCTTATACTTACAATGTCAATGCCGATTCCTTTTACCATCCCCAAATTATATACTCTTTTAAGATTTTTTAAAAAACACGTTATCAATACAATATAACAGTAATTTAAATTTCAAGGAGGTAGTTATGGACAGAATGAGTTTACAGATTCTTAGAGCAGTTTGGAAAAGGCCTTTTGATGTTTTTGAACTTCTTACAATGCAGGATAACGACATAAAATCTTTTTACGACACAATTGACGTACTTAAGAATGAGGGCTTGATAAAATTTAACGATGATAAAATTGAAATCACAGAAAAAGGCATTGAAGTGCTTGAAGAAAACAATTCGGCACCCTTTATTGAAACCAAGTGCAAGTCATGCAACGGAAAAATATATGACCCAAATGTTTTTAAAGAAATACTCTCAGAGTTTAGAAAAATTTTCAAAAATCGTCCGAGAGAGACAACTGAGTTTGACCAAGGAGTTGTGCCCGAGGAGAATTCTATAAGACGGCTTGAATTTGTCTATGGAAGAGGTGACCTTGAAGGAAAAGAGATTTTCTTTTTAGGCGACGATGATTTAACAAGCGTAGTTTTTGCACTTTCAAAAATGCCAAAAAGAGTTGTTGTTGTTGATATTGATACACGAATCATCGATTATATCAATAAGGTTTCGAAGGATTTAAATTTGAACCTTGAAGCATATCCTTACAATGCAACAGAAAAATTGGATAAGCAGTTTGTAGGCGCTTTTGATACCTTCTTAACC
>JAAZNT010000393.1 GCA_012798145.1 Thermoanaerobaculaceae bacterium
CTCCGGTTTGCCCACCCTCGTCTTCCTTGCATCTCACCCCCCAGCGCCTATGTGCACTTATCTTCCATTTTCTCTAATCAATCTCTAATCGCTTGGTAAAGTTTTTCTACTGACAAATTTGGGTTTATTTTTACCAGTCAAACACTTCTTGACAAAAAGTTCTTTAATATGATTTACTTATTGCCTCTTTGGGTTCTTTATGAACCTCTCTTTTTTAAGGAGATTTTAGAAATGGCGTCTTCTTACATTGCAGTTGGATATCTCTTTGTTATAGCCCTGTTGATGGTTCCAGTCACAATGATTTTGGGAAGGTTTTTCAGGCCTTCAAGGTTTGAAATAACCAAACTTGAACCTTATGAGTGCGGAATAGAAATTAAGGATGCTCCAAAGGGAAGGATTTCCGTCCATTTCTATATCGTCGCGGTTGTTTTCCTTGTTTTTGATGTTGAGACGGTTTTTCTCTTTCCTTGGGCTGTGGCATTTGACAAACTTGGATTGTTCGGTTTCATTGAAGTCGGAATTTTCCTTTTGCTCCTTATAGCGGCTTACATTTATGCATACCTTAAAGGAGCTTTGAGGTGGGAAGAATGAACAATATTAACGGAAGTGATTATCCTTCTTGGATAGGTTTCACAAAATTGGACAAAATACTTGATTATGGAAGAAGAAACAGTCTTTGGCCTATGACATTCGGGCTTGCCTGTTGCGCCATTGAAATGATTTGCGCTATGTGTTCAAGGTATGATATGTCAAGATTCGGCTCTGAAGTTATGAGGCCTTCGCCAAGGCAGAGCGATGTGATGATCGTAGCGGGCACGATAACTCTTAAGATGGCTCCCGTTGTAAGAAGACTTTACGATCAGATGCCTTACCCTAAATGGGTGATAGCGATGGGCTCCTGCGCAATAAATGGAGGACCTTGGGACGACTACGCTGTATTACAGGGAGCAGGCAAAATAATTCCTGTTGACATTTATGTAAATGGATGCCCTCCCCGTCCTGAAGCGCTTATTTACGCTTTGATGAAACTTCAGGAAAAGATAAGAAATCCAAAATCAGCAACAGAGCCGCAGTTTATAGGTCCAAATTTGAACGAGCCGACAAGAGGATGGATGGCTAAAGGGGAGGAAATCCCAGAAGTTGTTGAAGAATTAATTAAAGAAGGAAGAGGAGTAAACACTACTCATATTTTTTAATATAGGAAGAAAAGATGGCAGAAGAGAATATTTCTGAACAAAAAAATAAAGGATGGACACCTTCTGGAGAGCCGTTTTTGACAGAGGCGGTCAAAAAGTGCGCTGAGAAGTTCAAAGAATTTGTTTCTCCCTATCCAAACTGCGCAAAAGAGGCGTCAATCCTTGTAAAAAAAGAAAAGATATTGGAAGTTTTGAATTATTTAAAGACGGAAGAATCTCTTAAGTTTGACTATCTTAGCGATTTGACAGCGGTTCATTTCCCTGAAAGCGAATTTCCAATTGTGGTTGTTTATCACCTTTTCTCAACCGAGAAAAAAGATTCTTTAAGAGTAAAGGTTGAGTTGAAAGAAGGAGAGTCGATTGAAAGCGCAGTTTCAATTTGGCCTGCGGCAAACTGGATGGAGAGGGAAGCATACGATTTGATGGGGGTTAAATTTGAAAACCATCCAAACTTGAAAAGAATTTTGCTCCCTGATGAATGGGAAGGGCACCCCTTAAGAAAGGAATATCCTTTAGGCGGACCTCAAGAGAAAGAGATTAGGGCAAACAAATATGGAAAGCCATTCCTGCTTCCCGATGACCTTGAAGAGGCAAAAAAAATAATTGAGGAGGGAAAAAATGCAGAATGAAAAACCCTCCTATCTTAGAGAATTAATTGAAACAAAAGAATTTGAACTCAATATGGGTCCCCAGCACCCCGCAACCCACGGGGTTTACAGAGCGATTTTAACCCTTGATGGAGAAAGAATTGTCGGGCTTAATTCAGTAGTCGGCTATCTCCACAGAGGAATTGAAAAATGGGCTGAATACAGAACTTGGCAGCAGGCGACGCCGATTTTTGACCGTCTTGACTATTTAAGCGCAGTTATAAACTGCCACGGATATGTTGGTGCGGTTGAAAAACTTCTTCAGGTTGAGATTCCCAAAAAAGCAGAATACATAAGAGTAATTTGCGATGAACTTCAAAGAATAGCTTCTCATCTTATTTGGTTTGGAACTCACGCCCTTGACATCGGCGCTATGTCGGTTCTCTTTTACGGCGTAAGAGAAAGAGAAGCAATTATTGATCTTTTTGAAGCCCATTTTGGACAGCGCCTTCTTTACAACGCATATCCCATTGGCGGAGTGAGGCTTGATTTTCCAAAAGGATGGGTTGATGCCTGCAGGAAATTTCTCAAAACTTTCAATTCAAGGATTGACGAGTATGAAACGCTTTTGACAGAAAATAGAATCTGGAAACAAAGAACCATCGGGGTTGGAGTGATTTCCAAAGAAGATGCCATTGCTTATGGGCTATCAGGACCAACTTTGAGAGGTTCGGGAGTCTATTTTGATGTCAGGAAATCTATTCCCTATTCCGCCTATCCCGATTTTGATTTTGAAATCCCATTGGGAAAGAATGGGGATGTCTATGACAGATATCTTTGCAGAATCAGAGAGATGAGACAGAGCGTCCGCATAATTCAGCAGGCGCTTGACGGAATGCCGGAAGGCGAATTGAAAGGCAAAGTTCCCAAAATAATAAGGCCTCCGGTTGGTGAGGTTTATTACTCGGTGGAAGGAGCAAAAGGACAACTCGGCTTTTACATTGTTTCAGACGGCAAAGACAAACCTTACAGAGTTCACATAAAATCTCCTTCTTTCATAAACCTTCAGGGGCTTGATGTAATGTCACGGAAACAATTGATAGCGGATATGGTGGCAATAATCGGCTCAATAGACATTGTTCTTGGAGAGGTTGACAGATAATGAACACACAATTTTTGCTTAACTACATAGCATTTCCTCTAATAAAAATTGCAATACTTCTTGCGGCTGTCTTTACTGTTGTGGCGTATATAGTCCTGGTTGAAAGAAGGCTTCTCGGGTTTTTTCAATCAAGATTGGGACCAAACAGAGTAGGTCCTTTGGGTCTCATCCAGCCGATAGCAGACGGAATGAAACTTTTTCTCAAGGAGGATATAGTTCCTTTAAATGCGAATCCGGTTCTTTTTAAACTTGCCCCTGTTTTTGCCTTTTTTCCTCCTTTTGTAGGTTTTGCGGTATTGACTTTCGCTCTTCCTTTGATTATGCCATCGGGGAAAATGCACTCTTTTGCGGTCGCCGATGTTGATCTGGGAATACTTCTTATTCTTTCTATTTCTTCCTTAGGCATATTTGGAATAATCCTTGCGGGCTACTCTTCCGGTTCAAAATATCCATTATTTGGAAGTCTCCGTTCGGCAAGCCAAATGCTCGCTTATGAAATTCCCTTAACGCTATCTGTTATTTCGGTGATAATGATGGCGGGGTCTTTCAGATTGAGCGATATCGTAACCGCCCAGCAGACATACAAATTTTATTTTATTTTGCCCGGATTGATAGCATTTTTTATTTACCTTATATCAGTCGTCGCTGAGACAAATAGAACACCTTTTGACCTGCCTGAATGAGAAAGTGAAATCATCGGCTTCCACACAGAATATTCAGGTATGAGATTCGCATTCTACTTTATGGCAGAATACGCAAATGTAGTTCTAATCTGTATGTTGACCCCCGCTCTTTTCCTCGGCGGATATGATA
>JAAZNT010000394.1 GCA_012798145.1 Thermoanaerobaculaceae bacterium
TTCGCTGATAAAAGTCGTTAGGAAGATTTATTCTATTGACAAATTTGGGATAAAAAAAGGGGCGGATGTCCCGCCCCTTTTTTGTTGGGTCTTGAAAAGAATTAATACATATCTTCTCCGCCTCTCGGCATCGGAAGATCTTTCTTTTCTTCAGGAAGTTCAAAGATCATCGCTTCTGTTGTCAAAAGAATTCCTGCCGCTGATGCTGCGTTTTGAAGCGCTGTTCTTACAACTTTTGCGGGATCAAGGATTCCGGCTTTGAAGAGGTCTTCATATTTCTCGGTTCTTGCGTTGAAGCCGTGAGTTCCTTTTTCTTTCTTTACATGCTCAACCACAATGGAGCCTTCAATTCCGGCGTTGTTAGCGATTTGTCTTAATGGCTCTTCAAGCGCCTTCTTTACTATTTTTACTCCAGCGAGGAAATCGTCGCTGCCTTCAAGGGCGTCAAGCGCTGGAATTGTTCTCAAATAAGGAACTCCGCCTCCTGCGACAACGCCTTCTTCAACGGCTGCTTTGGTTGCGTGGACGGCGTCTTCAACTCTTGCCTTCTTTTCTTTGAGTTCGGCTTCTGTTGCCGCTCCAACTTTGATTACTGCTACTCCGCCGACAAGTTTTGCGAGTCTTTCCTGAAGTTTTTCTCTGTCGTAGTCAGAAGTTGTCTCTTCAATTTCTTTGCGGATCTGCTTAACTCTTCCTTCAATGGCTTCGGTTTTTCCTGCGCCTTCAACGATTGTCGTGTTGTCTTTGTCAACAACAACCTTCTTTGCTCTTCCCAAATCTTTGAGTTCAAGATTTTCAAGTTTGAGCCCAAGGTCTTCAGTTATGCAGGTTCCGCCGGTGAGGATTGCGATGTCTTCAAGCATTCTCTTTCTTCTGTCGCCAAAGCCGGGGGCTTTTACAGCGCAAACCTGCAGAGTTCCTCTCAATTTGTTGACTACCAATGTGGCAAGGGCTTCGCCTTCAACATCTTCTGCGATAAGAAGAAGTGGTTTGCCCGATTTTGCTATTTGTTCAAGAATAGGAAGAAGGTCTTTCATAGAAGAGATTTTCTTCTCGTGGGCTAAAATGTAGCAGTCTTCAAGGATCGCTTCCATTCTTTCTGCGTCTGTTACAAAATAAGGAGAAAGATATCCGCGGTCAAACTGCATTCCTTCCACAACTTCAAGGGTTGTATCCATAGTTTTTGATTCTTCAACCGTTATGACGCCGTCTTTGCCAACTTTTTCCATTGCTTCTGCGATAAGAGCGCCTATTGTTTCGTCGTTGTTTGCAGAGACAGTGGCGACCTGCTCAACGGCTTTTCCTTCAACTGGCTTTGCCATCTTTTTAATTTCAGAAACCACTGTTTCAACTGCCTTGTCTATTCCCTTTTTGAGTTCCATTACATTGATTCCCGTTCCGAGCGCTTTGATTCCTTCAAGAATCATTCCCTGCGCAAGAACGGTTGCGGTTGTAGTTCCGTCTCCAGCGACATCTGAAGTTTTTGAAGCAACTTCTTTCAAAAGCTGGGCGCCGATGTTTTCTCTCTTATCCTTGAGTTCAATTTCTTTTGCAACTGTGACTCCGTCTTTTGTTACAACAGGGGAGCCGAATTTTTTCTCAATTATGACATTTCTTCCTTTTGGTCCAAGGGTGGCTTTAACTGCGTTTGCAAGTTTATTTACCCCAGCCACAAGGCTCTGTCTTGATTCTGCCGAATAGATAATTTCTTTAGCCATTTTTTACCTCCATTATTCGATTATGCCAAGGATTTCGTCTTCCCTGACAATGATGTGTTCAACTTCGTCAATTTTGATTTCGGTGCCAGCGTATTTGCCGACAAGAACTTTTTGTCCCTCTTTTACTGTCATAGGGATAAGTTTGCCTTTGTCGTCATACCTTCCTTCTCCAACTGATACAACCGTTCCTTCAAGCGGTTTTTCCTTTGCGGTGTCTGGAATGATGATTCCGCCTTTTACCTGCTCTTTTGGTTCCATTCTCTTAATCAGAACTCTGTCGCCAAGTGGTCTAACTTTCATTTTTAATACCTCCTTTACTTAAAATATTGTTATTTTTCATTACAGTTTTGAAGGAAAGAGACCAAATTGGCACTCTTGCCTCCAGAGTGCTAATATAATACTTTATAATGATTTTGTCAAGTATCTTTAGCATAACCATCTAAAAAAATCATATCTCCTTCAAAATAAACATATTAAATTCATTATTATTTCTTTATTGAAAAAAATCAAATAAAGGAGTATTTTATATCTTGAGTAGTTTTAAGGAGAAAGAGAATGGCAGCGGAAAACGAACAAGTTATTCTTCTTGATGCGGGAGGAACAAATAGTCGTTTATATAGTTTTGAGAAAGAAACTTTCAAAGCAGAGAAAATATGCGTTTTTAAGCCAAAAGACAGTATAGAACTAAAGTTCAGGGTAAGGGATGAAGTTAAAAATAAATATGGAAAAAATAGCAAAATTGGAATTTGTGGCTGTTTTGCTGGAAGAGTTTTTAAGGATAAGAAAATAGCGAGTGTTACAAAATGGGGAGAAATAATAAATACCAAAAAATTATTTGATTTTTTAGACCAGAAAAGAGCCATTTTTTTTAATGATGCAGAGGCGGCGGTTTTTGGGCTAAATTTTATAAAAGAGAGAGCAAAGAAAGAGATATTTTTGGGTATGAAAAAAAATGTTTACAAAAAACCATTTTCATTGCTCTATCTGGGAACGGGGCTTGGAGCCGCTTCTTTTTATAATTCTGGGGCGCCTTCCGAAATTAGCGCTATAAATATGCCTCTTCGTGAAAAGGAAAGGAAGCGTCTGAAAATTAGAAGAGATTTCCTTCTTGACGACTTGGTTTCAGGAAGGGGACTATCAACTATCGCAAGACTTTTATACAAAAAATCTATGACACCGGAGAAAATAAGCAAAGAAATTTCAAGTGGAAGGATGGAAGAAGCAGGCAAACTATTTGCAAGGTTTTTAGGAAGGGCGACAAAAATTTTTGCTTTGACCCAACCCGTTGAAACTATTTTTTTAGGCGGGAAGCCGACAGAAGCTTTTACTGAAAAATTTTATAATGAATTTATTAGAGAATTTCTTTCTGATAAAATAAACTCTTGGTGGCTAAAAGAAATTGCCATCTGCAAACTTGACCCTCATTTGGAACTTCCTTTGGAGGGCTTAAAGTTTTTGGCTTTGGAGATGGTTAAGGAGAAAATAGATTGAAGAAAAAAATTCTTGTTGCTGTTGCGCACCCCGACGACGAAACATTATGGTGCGGAGGAGTTTTGCTCAAAAATTCAGAATGGGAGAAGACGATTTTTTCTTTCACCAGAAAAAGCGACAAAGATAGAAATCCAAAGTTTTTCAAAGTGTGCAATTACTATGGAGCACAAGGGTTTATGGACGACCTTGATGACTCTCCAGAGCAAAGCCCTTTAAGTTATGAGCAATACGAATCTGCGGTTAGAA
>JAAZNT010000395.1 GCA_012798145.1 Thermoanaerobaculaceae bacterium
AAATACAATGATTTAATTGAACACGGGATTCTTGACCTTATTGCTTCAAGAGATATGCCTATTGCAGCTTTTATGGACAACAGAGGGAACAAACTTACTGCTGTCTATTCCAAAAAGACAGCGTTTGAGTCGGAGTCTTATCCTATAATAAGCAATGCCGACCTTGCCGCTCTTGAGCCATATATCTGGGCTGCAGCAAGAGAAGCAATGAAGACAAACGGTTTTTACACTTCAAAAGTTTTTTTAATTCCAATTAACATCGCAACCGATTCGGGAGAAGGAACAGCCGAAAATGACACAAATATTGAAAGGAGGCAAGCTCCAATTAAATTATACGCCACTGTTTTAAGAAGCAACGGCGAACCTGTTGCATCACTTGTAAGTCTGGCTATTTTGAGCCAGATAACAAAAGCACTTGAAGATTACGGAAAAGAATTCATTCTTTTTGTAACAGATTTTGACGGGAAACTTCTTGTTCAGGCAGAAATGGGCAAAGGCATAAAAGGAAAGGGAGAAAGCTTACAGACTGAAAAAGGTTTTGCTCTCGGCGAAGACCTTTCCTCAAACCCCATAGTCAATTGGGCTTTGCGAAGATCTGGGAGTAGTGGGGTTTTTACAGCCGCATCCGCCTCCAATAAATCGGTCAAGACAGAAGATGAAGGAGAGATAACGGTAACAGCCGCGCCTGTTGGAGATACGGGTTTACTTCTTTTCTCATATATTCCCAAAAAGCAATTTTTCGTCACCATTTCCGATCTTCAACACCAATCTGTTGTCTGGGTTTGCGGCTCCATCGTAGTTGCTCTTCTCTTTGGCATATTTTTTACAGGAAAAATAACAAAACCTCTTTCTATTTTGACAGAGCAGAGCAGAAAAATAGCCAACCTTGCTCAGCAGGGCAAAAAAATTGACGAAAAAAGCTGGGAAGGCACAAAAGCAGAGGTCAAAACAAAAAATGAAGTCGGGGAACTTGCCGAAGCGTTCAATTTGATGGTTTCTCAAATTCAAAAATATGTTCAAGAAGTTGAAGCTTACGCCGAAGAAAACAGACAACTCTTTATGAGCTCAATCGGGGCTGTTGTAAACGCAATTGATGCCAAAGATCCTTATACAAAAGGACATTCGGCAAGGGTTTCCGCTTTTTCGATTGCAGTTGCAAAAGAATACGGCTTTGATGAAGGTGGTTTAAAGATAGTAAGAATCGCCTCATTATTGCACGATGTTGGAAAGATAGGCATTGAAGACAGAATCTTAAGAAAGCCCGGTGCGCTCACCGATGAAGAATTTGAAATTATGAAGACGCACCCATTAAAAGGAGCAGAGATCCTTGGCTCAATCCCCCAAATGAGAGAAATGATACCGGGTATTAAATACCACCACGAAAGATGGTCGGGGGGGGGATACCCAAGCGGCTTGAAAGGAAGTGAAATACCTATACTTGCAAGAATCGTGGGAATAGCAGACGCTTTTGACGCTATGACAACAGACAGACCTTATCAAAAAGCGATGACATTTCAAATGGCAGCCAACAGAATAAAAGAACTTACTCCTAAAGTTTACGACCCACTGGTGACGGAAGCATTTTTGAAGGCTTTCCACTCGGGAATTTTTGAAAAAATTCTTAGGATGGCTGAAGGGCAGAAGAGCCCGAAAAGTGCAGTTTAAAATTTTGTAAATTCCACCAAAACATTCACACCGGGATCCATATCGTCAATGGTAATTGTTCCCCCATATTTCTTGAGAACTTCTCTGACAAAGAAAAGCCCCATTCCGAGACCTTCGCTCTTAAAAGATGGTGATTCAGGAAAACCACACATTTCTGGTTCAAAAAGAAGCGCTCGGCTCTCTTTTGGAAATCCGGGCCCATAATCCCTCACTGAAAAAATCACTCTCTTACCATCATCAATTAAAAAGATTTTTACCTTCCCTTTTGGGGGGCTGAATTTTACTGCATTTTCAATAAGTTTTGTCATCAAAATATTTGCGTCTTCCCTGTTTATTGGAAAAATTATCTTCTCTTTCTCCACCTCAGAAGTGATTTCAATTCCTTTCGCTTTAATTTTCTGAGAAAGAGAGGCAATTGCGCAGTTTAGAATCTCAACAAGATCCGTCTGAATGCCCTTGAATGGCTCTTTGACAAAAGAGAAAGAGAGCATTGAGTCAAGAAGTTCCTCCAATTTCTCTGTGCTTGTTTTTATTTGTCCCATATACTCCTTGCCTTTTTCGAGCCACATTTCGGGATGGCGCAAAAGGAAATCGCAATAAGATTTTATGTTTGAGAGGGGAGTTTTTATTTCGTGAGATGCGCTATTTAAAAAAGCCCTTTTTACATTGTCAACCTCTTTGAGATCATCAAGCGCTTTTGACAGGGCTGCTGTTCTCTCCAAAACCCTTTTCTCAAGTTCTTTGTTTGCAATTTCAAGCTCGGAAACCAACTTCAATAATGAAATTTTTGAGTTAATCAGAGTTGAAAAGAGTTTGAAGAAATTTTCCTTTTGTAGATCAATCTTTTCAGATTTTTGAGAATAGACAAAAATGGAATAACCGTAACCTCTGCATTCTCCTAAGAAAAGAGACAAAACGCTTTCCGGAAGATTTAAAGACTTTCCGGAAAGTTCCGCTATCCTTTCCGAAAGTCCGTCAA
>JAAZNT010000396.1 GCA_012798145.1 Thermoanaerobaculaceae bacterium
TCAATCAAAGCACGATAAGGGTTGTCACCCACAAAGATGTTTCATTTGAAGATGTTGAATGCGCATGCGCTATTTTTGAAAATATAAGTTATGAGTAAATCCTAATTTTTCTTGCTTCTTTCTTGTTCAAGCACTTGAATCATCTGTCTTAATTCGTTTGCTGATTTTCCGTATGGGTCTGCTGCGAGCGCTTTTCTAAAATAAAAAATTGCCTTGTCTATATCATTTTTCCCATTTAGGTATAAAGAGCCTAAAGTTGCGTAGTAGTCAGGGTTTGATGATGCTATTCTTGACGCTCTTTCGTAATAACTGATCGCCTCATCATACTTGTTTTGCTTGAAGGCAATTTTTCCGAGATTCGCGAGGGCTTGGTGGTTCATAGGATTTAAACTAACCGCTTTTGTAAAACAAAACCTTGCTCTTTCAAAATTTGATTCCATAGCATACAAAACCCCGGCTTCAAAATAGACATCGCTGTCTTCCATCTGGTTGGCGATTGCGTTTTCAAGAATCTCCTTTGCTTCTTTCATCCTGTTCTGGTTAATCAGAAGTTGGGAAAGGTTTGCCACCGCTTCTGTCATTCTTGGATTGACAGTGAGCGCCGCCCTGTATTCTTTTTCTGCAAGGGCTAAATTGCCGAGTCTTTTATATACTGTTCCAAGATTTAGATGTGCTCCATCCATTTGAGGCTTTAGTTTCAACTGCTCTGTAAAACAGACCCGCGCTTCTTCAAGTTTATTTTCATAAAGGTAAATCCCGCCAAGAATTGATAACGCTGGGACATTTGTGGGATTTCTTTTTATTATTCCCAAAAGCATTTGTTTTGCCTTTTCCAGATCTCCGCTGTCTCTTATTTCTTGAGCCGTTCGCAACTCCTCTTCCATAGCGATTCCATCTTTGGGGTCAATCAACCCTGCTTGGTTGGGATTCATCCCTGAGCCGGAAAGATATCCAAGACTCATAAGCGCCTTTAAATTTTCGGCATTTGAGGGGTCTTTAAGAAAATTTTCAAGTTGCTTTTTTTCACCTTCGTCCGCCGGTGGGTATTTCTCAAGTTCCTTTCTTAATTTTTTTACAATGTCTATTTTTTCAGTGTAAAGATTTTTGAATTCTGATTCTCTGTATTTGTAAAGCTCCGGTTTGGGAGCATCAATAAATTTATACTCTCTGTCCATAATTCCTCTTAAAGGCGACCATCCATAGTTGAAATATCCATGGTAAGTTTCTATGTATTGTGGCTTTTCTTCCCATTTGTTTTCTTTAATTAAACCGACAAGACTTCTTCCGTCCATACCCTCCGCTTTCAAAGATGCAAGTTCAAGAATAGTCGGGGCAATGTCCGTCAAAGAGCACATCAGAGAAATCCTCTTGTTTGCGGGGAGAACCCCTTCATAAGCCACAATCAGAGGGATATGCAAAGCGTATTCGTAAATGAAGACGCCGTGCTGTCTTTCTCCGTGATCCATCAAACCTTCGCCGTGGTCTCCCGCGATAACAATGATCGTGTTTTTGAGTTTTCCTTTTTCGGATAGACCCTTAATGAGTCTTCCAATTTCTGCGTCCATATACGCTATTTCGCCGTCGTATAGATTGTCTTTGAATCTTTCATAATATGGCTGGGGCGGATTGTAATCATAATGGGGATCGTAGTAGTGAACCCACAAAAAATAAGGGGA
>JAAZNT010000397.1 GCA_012798145.1 Thermoanaerobaculaceae bacterium
AGATAAAGGATTTATCAATAGTTGAGAGAGATGTTTTAAAGGGACTTCAGGAAAAGGTTGTGCAGGAAAGAATTAAAAAATGAAAAAGGGAAAAATCCTTTCTTTGGAAGAAGCAGTAAAATATAGAAGGGAATTGAAAAGAAAAAACAAAAAAGTGGTTTTCACAAACGGCTGCTTTGACATTATTCATTACGGGCATATTCAATACCTTTGTACCGCCGCAAAACTTGGTGATGAATTGTTTATAGGGTTGAACAGCGATTCTTCAGTTAAAAAACTTAAAGGAGAGAAAAGACCTATATTCCCTGCTTCGGAAAGAGCGGAAATTCTTTCCTCTTTTGAATGTGTTGATGTTGTGGTCGTTTTTGAAGAAGAAACTCCTTTTAATTTGATATCTGCGCTTCTTCCCGATTTCCTCGTTAAAGGTGGAGATTATGAAGTAAGCGAGATAGTGGGCAGAGATGTTGTGGAGCAAAACGGGGGCAGAGTTGTTGTCGTCCCCTACTTAGATGGGCATTCAACAACAGAAATTTTGAAGAGGACAGGAAATCTTTAAAAGTGAAACTGATATGGAAAAAACTTCTTGAAGATTTGGAGAGAGATGGCTTAACATCTCTTTCTCTAAAGCCACAGATACTTCCTTTCTCTCTTGCGATTGAAATAAAAAAAAATCAAAAAGCCACAATATTTGTGACACCTACAGAAGAAAACGCAAAGGAACTGTGCGAAAAAGCAGCAACTCTTTTAAGCACAGAAGAAGTGCTGCATTGGCTTCCGTCTCTTGTAGAAGATGTTTATGGACCATTGGCGCCTCATCCTTCTGTAGTTCTTCAAAGAGCGTCAGTTTTGACAGAATTGATGAACGCCAAAAAGAAAACACTTTTTGTTTCGCCTTCGTCCCTTCTTTTTAAAGTTCCCAAAATTGGTTTCTACAGAAATCACCATATAGTCATAGAAAAAGGAGCGGAATATTCTCTTGCAGAACTAAAATCTTTTTTGTGGTCGATTGGATATAAAAAAGTTGACCTTGTTGAGGGAAGCGGGGAGTATTCAATAAGGGGAAGTTTGCTTGATATATTTCCTCCAGAACTTGATTTTGGTTTGAGGGTTGAGTTCTTTGGCAACACAATTGAGGAGTTAAGGTTTTTTGACCCAGCGATACAAAAATCATTTTCCTCAGCAGATGGATCTTTCACAATTAAGCCACTTTCAGAAGTTATTAAAAGCGACGACGCTCTTTTTAATCTTCGCCAAAAATTAAGGGAAAGCGGAGAATTTGGAGAGATTAGAATAGAATGTTTGGAAAAAAGCGGTTCTTATCCAACTTTACAGGTGGAAGCAAGGTTTGATGACGATATTTTTGGGCCTCTTCCCGAATTTATTGGAGAATGCAGAATAGTCTCTTTAAGCAGGGCGAATAAAGCCTTCATTCAAAATGAAAGAAATAAACTTGAAGAAGAATTCAAAAAAAGTTGTAAACCATCTTTTATATCTCCCGAGAAAATTTTTTCAAAAAAAGAAGTTATAGAGGATAACTTTGAGGAATGCGAAACAGAAAACGACATCCCCGTTGATAGAATAAACTTAATACCGTCAAAATTGGTTGACAATTTAAATATTTTAGATGAAAAAGTTAAAAAAGGGTGCAGGGTTATAGTTACCTTTTCAAACAAAGGAAGCGCCGAAAGGGTTAAAGAACTTGCAGAAAAAGAAATATCATCGGCTGTTCTTTTTGAATCTTTTCCGGAATCGTTTCCTCCGGCATTATATTTTGTTAATTCTCCTCCTATTGAAAGTGTTGAATTTCCAAAATCAAGATGGGCGGTAATTTCCGAACGGGAGTTGATCGGCAAGGGAGTCATTCAGGTTGAGACAAAAGGCAGGAAAAGGGATGTTTTCTTTGAAGGGCTTAGAGATTTAAAGATTGGAGATTATGTTGTTCACACAGAACACGGAATAGGCTTATACAGAGGTATTGAAGCGATCAAAAGAGGAGACAAGGAAGAAGACTTTGTTCATATAGAATACGCTGACAATGGGAAACTGCTTCTCCCGATTGAGCGTCTTGACCTTATACAAAAATATAAGGGTCCTGAAGGCTTTAAGCCGCAGGTTGATAAACTTGGAACTTTATCTTTCAAAAAAAGAAAAGAAAAGGCAAAAAAAGCAGTTCAGGATGTGGCTGAAGATTTAATAAAAATCTACGCAGCAAGAAGAAGTGCCGAGAGCATTCCAATTTTTGGGGACAAGAAAATTGAAGAAGAGTTTGAAAACCTCTTTCCTTACGATTTGACTTCCGACCAGAAAAAAGCGCTTGAAGATGTGAAAAAAGACCTTGAATCTTCAACCCCGATGGATAGGATTATATGCGGCGATGTGGGTTTTGGAAAAACAGAGATTGCGATGAGAGCCGCTTTTAAAGTGGCTAATTCCAAAAGGCAGGTTGCAATTTTATGTCCCACTACAGTCCTTGCTCTTCAGCATTATGAAAACTTCAAAGAGAGATTTTCTCTTTTTCCAATTAACATAGAAATGCTTTCAAGTTTAATACCTGCCAAAAGTCAGAAAGAGATTGTAAAGGAAATAAAAGCGGGAATGGTTGACATAATAATAGGAACTCACAGAATTCTGTCAAAAGATGTTGACATTCCTAAACTTGGACTTTTTATTGTTGATGAGGAGCAGAGGTTTGGAGTTTTACACAAAGAGAAAATAAAAAAAACAAAGCCGTGGGTTCATTTTCTTACTTTGTCGGCAACTCCCATTCCCAGAACTTTGCAGATGGGAATATCAACTATAGTTGATATGTCCTTGATTGAAACAGCCCCTAAAGACAGGTTAAGCATAGAGACTGTTTTTTCAGTCTATGATGAAGAATTGATAAAGTCTGCCATAAGAAACGAGATAAAAAGAGATGGACAGATTTTTTATCTTTACAACAAAGTGGAGGATATTGAACAAAAAGCGGGCAAAATAAGGGAACTTGTCCCAGAAGGAAGAATCATCATTGCTCACGGTCAATTAAATAAAAGCGAACTTGAAAAAAGAATGGTTCAATTTTATCATCATCAGGCGGATATTCTTTTGAGCACAACGATAATAGAAAACGGAGTGGACATTCCCAAGGCAAACACTTTAATTGTGGAAAACGCTCAAAATTTCGGCTTGACAGAACTTTATCAGATAAGGGGAAGAATAGGCAGAAGCAACATTCCCGCCTACGCATATCTTTTAATTCCACCGAGACAGCAAATATCAAAAGATGCGGTTGACAGGCTTAGAACTCTTGAGGAATTTACAGAACTTGGCTCTGGTTTTAGGATTGCGGCTATTGACCTTGAATTGAGAGGGGCCGGAACTCTTCTTGGAAAACAACAGTCAGGGCACATTGAATCCATCGGCTTTGAACTCTATATGAGATTGCTGGAAGAGGCGGTTTCAGAACTGAAAGGTTATCCGCTTAGAGAAGTTTTCAGGACCGAAATGCGCCTTCTTTCAAAAATGTCCATTCCTAAAATTTATATAGAAAATGACAACGAAAGATTGACTCTTTACAGGGAGCTTTCTCTTGCCGAGAGTGAAAGCCAAGTTGATAAAATAGGTTCAGAAATGAATGACAGATATGGTGATTATCCTGAAGAGGTCAAAACTCTTTTGAAGGGGACGAAAAGAAGAATAGAGGCGGAAAAATTTTTGATTGAGAAAATAATTGAGGCAAAGGATTCCATATCAATATTTTTTGGCAAGGATTCTCCAGTGGAGCCAAAATCTCTCATATCAGTGATTTCAGAGAGAAAAGAAACTAAAATAAAGGAAAATGTGGTTAATTTTCCCCTTTTAAAAAATGAATCGGGGCTTGATTTTCTTAAAGTCCTCTTTTCAAAATTGAAAATTGGTGGTAAAAATTAATATGGTGAAGAAAGTATTCTTTTTGATTTCAATATTATTTTTGCTTCTGAACTGCAAAAGAGAATTTGATATTCAAAATTCAAAATATACAATTGCAGTGGTGGGTGATTTTTATATTACCAAAGCAGACCTTGAAAATGAGATCAAAAGCGTTGATGAAAAAGTTGATGACACAGTGATTTTGAGCAGGATTTACGATTCTTTGGTGGAAGAAACTCTTATGCTCAACGAGTTTTTCAAAAACCAAAACAATGGGAAAATACATTCCTTGGGAGAATTTGCTGACAGCAAAAGAAGGAAAGAAATAATTTCTATTCTTCTTGAAGAAAATGTCTATTCCAAAATAGAGATAACAAGTGAAGAAGTTGAAAATTATTACAACTCAAACCAAGATAAATTTAAAAAGGGCGAAGGCTTTCTAATTAGGCAGATATTAGTTGGCGGAGCGAGACTTAAAGACGAAGCGTATTCCCTTTTATTAAAAAATTATTCTTTTGAAGAAGTTGCAAGATTGTATTCAATTTCACCAGAGAAGGGGAAAGCGCAGTTTTTTGAAACGAAGGAAATTCCAGAATACCTTCTTTCTGAAGTTTTAACTTTGAAAGAAGGAAAGTTTTCAAAACCAATTGAAATTTCAGAGGACAATTACCAAATAATTTTTTTGGAAAAAAAAGTCAAAGATTACCTATTACCGCTTGATATGGTCAGACAGATGATAAGACTTAAAATAGCCGACGAGAAAGCAGAAAAAATGAGAGAGAATTTCTTAAACTCTTTAAAAAAGAAGTATAATGTTACCTTGTTCACCGACAGGTTGTGGTTTAAATATGTGAAGGAGAAATAATATGAAGAAAGTATTTGCTTTAGCAATCGCCCTTTTGATTTCATTTTCTTTTTTGGCAAAAACCGTTGACGAAATAGTTGTTAAGGTCAACGATTCAATTATAACCAAAGATGAGTATGAGAAAAGACTCTCAAGAACAATTGACGCATTTAAAAGAGAGTATAAAGGTCCCGATTTTGATGAAAAACTTAAAGAAATTCCAGAAAAACTCCTAAACCAGATGGTTGAAGAACTTTTGCTGATTGAAAAAGCGAAGCAGATGTATCAAGTCGATATGATAGTAAAAATGCAGGTCGAGAACTTTATGAAAGAAAATGGAATTAAGGATGAGGCGGAACTTGATAAAGCGCTTAAGGCAGAAGGGCTCTCTCTTGAAGAATTTAAAAAACAGGTTTTGCTTATATATGTTCCCGAGTTTATGAAAAGCAGAGAAATAAGGTCAAAAATAAGTCTTTCTGAGCAGGAAATTATTGATTTCTACAACAAGAATAAAGAAAAACTTCAGGGAAAGCCGCAGGTTCATCTTGAAGAAATTCTTTTTACCAAAGACAAATATAATGAAGAAACCGTAAAACAAGCATACAGCGACATTTTGCTGTCAATTGCAAAAGGAGCGACTTTTTCGGAAATGGCTAAGCAGTATTCGGGTGCATATTCAAGGCAGAACGGCGGAGACGCAGGTTGGTATTTGCCCGACGATCTTTCACCTGAGATTAGCGATGTTGTCTTCAAAATGAAGCCCGGACAGGTTTCTGAACTTGTTGAAACAAAGCAAGGTTACTACATTTTTAAGTTGGTTGAGAAAAAAGAGCCGAAAGTTCCGACGATGGATGAAGCGAGGGCTTTTGTTATTGAAATGATAAAAGAGCAAAAATTTGCGGAAAGTTACAAGCAGTACATTGATCAATTGAAAAAGCAGAATTATGTTAGACTGAACCCCAAATATGTATAGCATTTTGAAATAGTAACAACAGCAAATTATGGGAGCGTTTTTTGATGACTCAAAAAGCAGTTCCTTACGAAAATCTTGCTTACTATTACCATCCTGCTTTCAATTTCTCGTCTAAAAATATTCTGTCATTGAAAAATTTGAAAACTTTAGTTCAATGCGCAAATAGCGCTGTCGGCTTTCTTGCGGCGCTTTATTTTTCAGAAAAAAACGGATTTGATTTTTTTCCGGAAAACAGTTTCGGTCTTGATGAAAACCTCCTTCCCCAAATTGACATTTCTCAATGCGATTATGAATTGAAAAGTTGCAGAAGCGACATTCCCAAACTCTTGGCAACCATTTTTTTCAAAGACAAAGATGTTTCAAGAGGCAAGATCCCGAAGAATCTAAATGAAACTTCTGTTTGGATAAGAAGTTTGCAAAAAAGAAGGGAAATATCGGCAAAGGAAGCGTTAATTGAAATTATTGAGTCTCTTTCCGCCGATGGAGTATCCATTTCACTGCCGCCGTTGTGGAGTGCTGGCGTTGTTTGGAAGCCGACAGAGGAACTTTTCTCTCAAAAAAATCAAATGTTTTCTGCCGATGGCGAAGCGCTCTTTGAAATTATTAAAAAGTGGGCAGAAATTCACTCTTTCAATTTTTTTGTGGCTTCTGGGGAACTCCCCTATCCTTACGCTTCGCTTGAACCTCTCTTGGTTAAATTGCTTGGTGATAAAAATTACGCATCAACCTTTTTGAAGGAATATGTAGGCAAAGGAAATGAAGCAATAGCAGAGAAATTGACAGCGCTTATCGAAAATAAAAATGAAAAAGTTATAATTTGGGCGAAGGACATTGACAAAGAATCTCAAAAAATAATTGAAAAAATTCTAAACAATATTTCCTCTCCTTTAATTGTTTTTTCGGACAAAAGCGCAAATAGACCAATAAAAATAGAAGAGATAAATTTTCTTTTTCTTCTTGATGAAGGGGAAGAATGGATTAAGGATAATTTTTCATTATTTGGATTAGGCAGCAATATAGAATTATTAAAATATATTGAAAAAAAAGAAGCCTTGAAATTTTCTCCCTTTGAATCACTTTTTCCAGAAGATTTGAAAAGAATTGAGAATCAAAAATTTTTCAAATTAGAAACTGCAACTCCCGCTTCCATATTTAATAAATCTTTCAATGCCAAAGATGATAGCGAAAAAGAAAAAATTGTGATCAGGAGTTTAATCGAGTCAGGGCAGATAAAGGTTGCTCTTGAAAGAATTGAAAAAATCAAAAATATTGATGATGAAATAAATTATTTTAAATTATGGGCTAAATCTCAAAACAAAGATTTCAGTTATGTTTTAAAGGAAAAAGACAGAATAAAAAATTTGAATGAAGATGACCATTTTTTGCTTTCGCTTTTTGCTTCTGAAGCGTTGTGGCTCTCCGGCAAAATTGAGCAGGCAGCCAAAGAACTTGAAAATCTGTATAAAAAATCAAAAAATGACAACCAGAAGTTCAGAGTTTTAAGCCAAATGTTTCTTCTCAATTTTAATTGCGGAGAGACGAGAAAAGCAGAAGAAATTCTAAATGAAATGAAGGAATTTTCAGAAGATGGAGGTATAAAAGAAAAAATTCTTATAAACCACCATTATGGCGCTTTGGAAAAAAGCAAAAACAACGAAGAAAAAGCCCTGAACTTTTTTGTTGAATCGGCTAATTGGGCTAAAAAGGGAGGATATCATCTTCACGAAACTCTGTTGAATATTGAAATAGGCAATTGCTTAAGACTAATCGGGAAGTTTGATGAATCTATCAACTACCTTAAAAAAGCCGTATTTCAATCCAAAATCTTGAGAAACAAAGAGGGGGAAACACAGGCGCGCTTTGACATAATTATTTCCGAAGTTGAAAAAGGTTCTCTTTTAAAAGCGCAGGAAGAAATTGTGGCGCTGGCTGAAAACAGGAGAGGGGGAGCGCCACTAACTGAATGCGCAGTAGAACATTACTGGCTTTCAAGGATTCTATTCTTGAGAGGGGAATTGATTCAAGCGCTTGATGAGGTTGAAAAACCGTTGCGGTCCGAAAAAAGATTTTTAGATAAAGAACTCTATCTTTCTCTCAATATTTTAAGAGGAAATATTCTTTATCAGATGAATGAATTTAAATCTCTTCAACTTCTTTTGAAAAAACTTTCAGAAGAGGATATTTTTTCTTTGGGAGCAGATTTTATTTTGGAATATTATTCGCTTCTGCTTCTTGCACAAAGCAAAAAAATTGTGAAAATTTCAGAGAAGGAAAAAGCGATTGCTGACGAATCATTTTCAAGAGGTTCTCCGCTTTCAAAAATAACTTATCTCTTATCAAAAGCAGAAAGCGGATCTGAAGATAGTTTTGCGGCGGCTCAAGAGGCTTATCAAATGGGGCAGAGGTTTAACTCAATTTTGGCAAAAGCGCAATCTCTTTTGCTTCTTTACAAAATGAATAAACTTCCCAAAATTGGCGATGAAGAAATCAGCGAAATAGAAAAATTTATCAAAGAAAACAAAATCAAAGGCGAGCTTTGCGAACTTCTTAAAATTTGCGACAAAAGAGAAAAAAGATTAGAAGAAAAAGAAGAAAATCTTATCTCATTTCTTTATAGATCACCTTCATTAAATTTGAACGAAGCAATTTCCACCTTTCTGAAATTCTCACAGGTTGGCGGAGTTGTTGTCGTCGCTAAAAATGGAAGCGCATTTACTGCAGGAATAATTCCTTCAAAAGAAGAAATTTTATCCCTTCTTGGTGAAGAAGTTGAAAGAAAAATCGGCAAATTCTTTGTTTTTTCAACATTATCAAAAGAAGGGATATGGGGCGCAATTGTCTGCCAGAATAAAATAGAAAAGAGCCAGAAGGAATTATTTTCTATCTTCATCAAATTGCAAAATTCAGAAGAAAATCCCCTTGATGAAGATAAAGAAGAAAAGGAAGATTTCGGTTTTATTGACAAAATTATTATTGGGAAAGCGCCTTCTATATTGGAAGTCAAAAGAAAAATTATTGACGCTGCACAATTCAATTTTCCCGTTTTGATAACAGGAGAGGCTGGTTCTGGAAAAGAAGCGTGCGCAAAATCAATACATCTCTCTTCAGCAAGAGCAAGAAAAGAGTGGGTTGCATTTAACTGCGCCAATCTCACCCCGACGCTTGCAGCGAGCCAACTTTTCGGGCACAAAAAGGGTTCCTTTACCGGAGCAGATTCGGACAAAGAAGGGCTTGTTTCAGCCGCAAAAGATTCTACTCTTTTTCTTGACGAAATAGGCGAATTGCCGCTTGAGACGCAGGCAAATTTTTTAAGATTTCTACAAGACGGCTCTTACCAGCCGATTGGCTCAAATGTAACATTGAATTCAAACGCAAGGATAATAGCGGCGACGAACAGAAACCTTGAAGAAGAAGTCAAAAAAGGAAGATTCAGGGAAGACCTTTACTACAGACTTAAAGTGATAACGATCAATGTTCCTCCTTTAAGGGAAAGGAAAGAAGATATAATTCCTCTTTTTGAAAAATTTCTTGAAGAAGAGTGTGAAAGAGAAAAAATCAAAAAGCCAATTGTTAAAAAGGGAGTATATCTAAAACTTATCTCTTATCAATGGCTTGGGAATGTTAGAGAACTTCAAAATTTCGCAAAAAGAGCGATAGTGTCTTCAATAAAAAGTGGAATCATTGACGAAAAACAGATATCTTTTGAAAAAGGTTTTTCAAATGTCAATTTGACGCTGAATCAAAAACTTGAAGAGTATGAAAAAGAAATTATTGAAGAAATCTTAAAAAGAAATTCATTTAACATTTCCGAAAGCGCAAAAGAAGCGGGCATTTCAAGACAATCCTTTCATCAAAAAGCAAAAAAATGTGGTTTGATAAGATAAGGTTTGTAATCAAAACAAGCCCCCGAAAATTTGAAAAAAGTCAAAGCCCCCTCCCAAAAGGAGTGTTCAGGATGAGATTTCAAATTATTCCCCCTCGCCTCATAGGAGAGGGGCGGGGTGCTGACATTACCCGATAAATTAGCAATAATAGCGATATAATGCTTGACAGATAGTTATTATATATGATATATTATTGCCTTCAGAAAGGAGGCAGTAATGGAGAGCAAATATCTTTCTAAACAAGTTCAAAGAATCTTGAATATTTCCTTTAAACATGTTTCAAAGCCACAATTGAAAAACCTTGCGGATGTCATAGTGGCTTTGTTCTTCAACACTTCTTTTACTTTGAGGGAAATTGCTTCAAAAATTCCAGGCGAATCAAATGTAAAACACAAACTAAAAAGATTAGTTTATTTTTTAGACACTTTGAGCATTGACGAAGAATTTTTTAAAAGTTATGTTAAGGTGCTTTTTTCTCTTCCCAATTTTTGTTTCAGAAGGCGAAAATATCTCACAATTCTTTTAGACACAACAACACTGCTTGATGATTTTATGATATTGTCTGCTTCAATAAGTTACAAAGGAAGGGCAATACCGATTTATGTGAGAATTTGGGAAGGAATCTATGAAAAATATGATTTCAAAGCAAGGGTAAGGGAATTTCTACATTTTCTTTCAAAGATTCTTCCGAAGCACAATTACGAACTTGTTGCGGACAGAGGTTTTCAAGGCTTTGATATGGTCAAAATATTTAAAGAGAGTGGATGGGATTATGTGATAAGATTGCAGAAGAATTACTGTGTTAAGAAAAAAGAATCTCCTTCTTATATTCAGTTGAGTCTATTTGAAGATGGTTTTTATGAAGAAGCGACGATAGGGAAAGGCAGGCCTATAGAGAAGGCGAATCTTGTTGTAAACAGCATAACAAACGAAGAAGGAGAAAAAGTCAAGTGGTATCTGCTCACCACATTGAAGGATGGAGAAAGAGCCGTAGCGGATTATTCAAGAAGGATGTGGATAGAGGAGAGCTTTAAAGATTTGAAAGGCATTTTAAGATGGGAAAGTTACACAAAAAAAATTCCGCAGAAGAAACGACTTGAAAAGATGATAATAATAAGTTGCTTAAGTTATGCGATAAGACTAAGTTTAGGAAGCGAAATAGAAATACCACCAAGTGAGGAGAGTAAAACATCGGTAATTAAACGGTTTGAGCATATTATTTCAAGCTCATATAGAAGTGTCAAAAAATTGTTCAGCATTTTAGTGACATCATTTAGGCTTAACTATCAACGCTCTCAACACTATTATAACCTGTTTTTCGGGTAATGTCAGGGCTCTCAGCTTACTCAGATGATTGCTGGCATTGGAAATTCAATCAAAGATATTGGAAAAATAGTGAAAATAATCGAAGAAATAGCAGATCAGACAAACTTATTGGCGCTAAACGCCGCGATTGAAGCAGCACGCGCAGGTGACGCTGGTAAGGGATTTGCAGTGGTGGCAGAAGAGGTTAAGCGTCTTGCAGAGCGTTCAATGAATTCAACAAGAGAAATAAGCGCGTTTGTTGAAGGTATTCAAAAAGATGCTATAAGCGCTGTAGATATGACCAAAGGAACTTTGGAGCAAATAATGACTACATCGGTAAACTCGTCCAGCGTTGTTTCAGAAATATATAACGCAATTCAAGAACAAAATGTTGGCGCCCAGCAGATGATAAAAACTGCCTCAAATATGAGACATATCAGTCAAGAAGTGACAAATGGAGCTACTGAGCAGGCGCGCGGAGCGAAAGAAATACTTAAAGCCGTAGAGAATATGAACAGAATGACTCAGCAGGTTGCTGATGCCACCATAGAGCAGAAAAAAGGTGGAGATATGGTCATCAAAGCCATTGAACAGGTTTCATTGGTGGCGCAACAGAACGCAGGAGCGACCAAACAATTGTCCGAGGCGGCAAAAGGTTTGGCAAAGGAGGCCGAAAAACTTCAAAAATTAACGGAAGAATTTTCTCTATGAAAAAGCCTGCTCTGAATTTTCTTGCAAGAACCAAGTCAAAAAAGAGAAAGGAATTGCGAGATACTAAAGAATCGAAACAGGAAGGTGATCTATGGAAGCAAATCAAGATTTAGTGCCAAATGTTGATGAAAGCTTAAAGCTTCTTCAAAATCTGCCAACAATGGAACTTTGTGAGAGGAAGAAGGTCATTTTAAGGCTTGCCAAAAATCCAAGTCCTTTTGTGAGACAGCGTGCTCTTAACATAGGATCGGTTTTGCTTTCTGATGAGGAGCTCGTTGACTTTTTGAGAAATGAGAGCGATGATGTGGTTAGAAACACGGGTCTTGAAATTTTCAAAATAAAGGGACAAAGATGCTTTTCCTTAATGGTATCTTTGTTGAAAGAAGAAGACAAAGATGTCGCATTGCAGGCGCTATTGATTTTGGACTCTATGTCAACCCCAAGGGCGGTTGAGCCGATTTTGGAATTAATTAGAAAAACAGATGATTTAAACCTTCTTCAAGCTGCCATAATTGCTATAGGAAGAATAGGTGATGAAAGAGTGATTCCAGAATTAGTAAAATTCTTGTATTCAGAGCCGTGGCTGCAAATTGCTGCCATTTCCGCTCTTGGGGAAATTCGCTCTGCCAAAGCTGTTCCTTATCTCAGGCAATTCCTGAATTCCTCTCCCTTGAATTCCATAGCGATGGAGGCTCTTGCAAGAATTGGAGGAGAAGATGTTTATCAGTGCCTTGAAAAAAACTGGATTTCCAAAAGGGATTCAACTGACAATGAGATTATGCTTGAGTTGTTAGTGTATGTGGCAGAAGGCTTAGAAGAGGTGAATTCTGCTATTCCAGAAATGGCGAAAAAATTGTTAGTTCTGTTTGAAGATGAGGATTCAAAAATATGCTCTCTTTCAGCGAGATTAGCGATTGCTCTTAATTTTGAAACCCTTTTTTCCAAAGCAATAAAAATTCTGGAAAGAAGCGAAAATCTTCCTGAAAGGATGCCAATTTGCTATTTAAAAAGAAAGAATTTTCTTAAGGGGTTTTTATCTTCCAAAGAGCCCTTGTTCAGTTGGGGAATA
>JAAZNT010000398.1 GCA_012798145.1 Thermoanaerobaculaceae bacterium
GCTTGGTCAAGCGGACCGAAACTTCCCGCAAAAGTGGCATACGGCGGGGCTGTTTATTCATCTTCCAAGAATTCTATTTACTATGTCGGCGGAGTTAAGTCAAGCACCGCTTCAGCAAGCAACTTTGTGGGAAAAGTATTCGCCCTCAATCTTTCAACAAATAGTTGGGACGCAGGAACAGCAATGACTTATAAAACCGCCTATTTTGGTATCGCTGCAAATGGCGATGGTTCAAAAATTTACATCGTAGGTGGAATGTATTGGAACAGTAGTGCAAATGATGAATACTCATTCCCCGGAATTCAAGTGTTTAGCACTTCCAACAGCTCTTTCGAGTATTTGAATTACTATCCAAGCCCGCTTAACAGAGCATACTGCAATGCTGAATTTGCAAACGGCAGTCTTTGGGTTTTGGAAGGTTCCGCCAGCAGACTTGTTGATGAATTCAACGAAAATTCCGGCGAATGGTATGAGCCAATTTGGCCTATTAATGACGGAACTCAATTGATTGATTTAAGCGGCGCAGTTGGCGGAGGAATCAACGGGAAATTTTATGTTGCCGAAGGCGCATGGTCTGATATCCCAGGAAAAGTTTTTGAATACGACCCGGCGTCAAATAATTGGGCAGCAAAATATGGCGTTGATTCAACTCCAAGAATGTATGTTTCAGGCGGAGTTTGGAACGACAAACTTGTAATCTACGGCGGAATGGACACTAATGGATCGGTATTGGGAACAGCGACGCTCTATGATCCCCTTGCTGACACTTTCACTGCTATTGGCGGAGCAAGCTCAAGACCAACATTATTTGAAGCCTCAGCAATTTTAAACGATAAACTCTATCTTTTCGGCGGACGACTCGACCCTCAGGATGCGGAATCACTTATTAAATACACAAATATCCTTGATCTCAACAGCGGAACTTGGTCCCAAGGAGCAGATCTTCCATTTGCCATTGAACAGGCAACTGCAACAGCATACAACGGCAAAATTTACATCTTTTCGGGAATTGACAATTTAGATCCCGATTATCTCTTTGAAAAAGTTTTGATTTATGACCCTGCTGCCAATTCTTTCACTCAGGGAGCAACTATGCCATTCCCTGTTTATGCTCCAAACTCATTTGAATATGGTGGATACATTTATGTTGACACAGGTTATAACCTCTATTACAACGATCTGCTTGGCGGTTTAAGTGGCGGATTAATGTGCGATATGCAAATTTACAACCCTTCATCTAATACATTTACAATGGTTCCAAGGCCTTTTGGAAAAATGAGAGGCGCCTGTGGAGTAGTCGGAACCAAATACTTCTCAACAACAGGTGAAGATCCCGATTGGCCGGTTAAACGGTTGGACATAATGAATTTGAATTAAACCAAGCAAAGAGAAGTTCTACTCTTCCCTGAAAGCGCCCATTTTGTAGAACTTCTCTTTTCTTTTTCTTACTAATTCAGGAATAGGAATTTCTTTCAATTCTCTTAATTCTTCTCTCAAAACATTTTTAATGTTTTCATAAACGATTTCCGGAAAATAATGGGCTCCGCCTTCCGGCTCGTCAATCACCCTGTCAACAAGCCCGTAAGAAAGAAGGTCTTTTGCGGTAAGTTTCAGCGATTGTGCCGCAACATCTGCTTTTCCTGCGTCTTTATATAAAATCGCAGCACACCCTTCAGGCGAAATTACTGAATAGACTGCGTATTTCAAAATGTTGACTCTGTCTGCGACTCCTATTGCAAGCGCTCCCCCGCTTCCGCCTTCCCCCGTGACAGTCGCTAATATTATTGTTTCAAGATCTGCCATCTCTCTTAAATTTACTGCAATCGCTTCCGCTTGTCCCCTTTCTTCCGCATCCATTCCCGGATATGCTCCGGGGGTGTCAATGAAAGTCAAGACCGGAAGTGAAAATTTTTCGGCAAGTTTCATTATTCTTAACGCTTTTCTGTATCCTTCCGGCTTGGGCATTCCAAAGTTGCGAAAAGCCCTTTCTTTTGTGTCGTGACCTTTTTGATGTCCTATTACTGCACAGTTTATCCCTTCAAATTTTGCAAATCCGCAAATTATTGCAGTGTCGTCCCCGAACCTTCTATCGCCGTGAAATTCAACAAAATCATCAAACAGCGCTTTTATGATGTCAAGCGTTTGAGGTCTTTTTGGGTTTCTTGCCACTTGAACAGTCTGCCAAGGCGTAAGTTTTGAATAGACCTCCTTCATCGCCTCTTTGAGTTCTTTTTCAAGTTTTTTTAATTCCTTTTCTTTTTCTTTAAAATTGTCGTAAAACTTGATTTGCTCAATTTTTTCTTCAATTTCCCTTATTTTTGCGTCAAAATCTCTCGCCCCTTGCATTTTTTCAGCCTCCATTCTGCCTGTTGTTGGAAATTCTGAAGAAATATTTAAGGCGCTCTTTGCCGACAATTTCTTCAACCGATTTTTTGAATTCTTCGCAAACCCTTACGCTATATGAATGAGACGCCGATACAAGAACATTTGTGCTCTCATCTTCTTTTATCAAGAACCTGAGGGGAGTTCTTCCCCTGAAATTTTCAATCACATTTTTCAGCGTAGTTATAAAATCGTTGTCAAGAAGCGTTACGGGCAGGGTAATCTGAACCGCTACGATATTATCTTGAAGTTCACTCTCCGCCTTTTCAAGAGGA
>JAAZNT010000399.1 GCA_012798145.1 Thermoanaerobaculaceae bacterium
CAGCCGCCCATTATCTTTTCGCTTACGGTGGGTTTGACCCTTCATCATCAACCGGCGGGGCTTACGGCTTGTTTTACAAAGAAGTTTTAAGGCAGTCCTATTTAAAGGCGTTCGTTGATGTATTCCATTTCTTGGTGATAATTTTTATCCTTCTTACCCCATTTGTCTTTCTGCTCAAGGGAAAGGTGCAAAAGGATAACATTTCAATACATTAAACGCAAATTTGTCAGTAGAATCAATTTTCCCTAAGCAATCTCTAATCGCTTGTCGAAGTTTTCTTAACGACAAATTTGGGTTAAAAATAAGGACGCAACCTCTTTGGGTTTAATGTTTTCACAAATAAAGTAAAAGCGAACACGATAAAAAAGACAGCCATCGCCCCCAAAATACTTCCTGCCTGACTTGAAAAAACTGCCTGAATATCTTTTAAGAATGGAGCGACTTGGCTTGAAAAAAGTTTGATATAAGGCATCACCTTTTCAAACAATTGAAATTTTGACAAATTGGTCGCCGACGCTATTATTCCAAGAATGAAGAGCGACAGCAAAAGAGAAACGACAAAAGAATCTTCTATCAAAGATGATGCGGTTTTAAGGAAAAATTCTTTTTTTGCCCTTAATATAAGATTCGCCCTTTGCGCGGGAGACAACGAGAAAGTTATTTTGTCCTCCCCGATATCCGCAAGCGTTTCCTGAATTTTCCAAAGAGAAGCGCAATTTTCGCACTCTTTCAAATGTTCAACAAATTCCTGAGGACAAATTTTCGCCTTCGGGTTTTCAAACAAAAATTTATCAAAATCCTCGCATTTCATTTTGCGCTCCTACAAAACCAATTTTCTCAAATTTTCCCTTCCTCTGAAAAGAAGGGTTTTCACTTTTCCCTCTGACGAGTTCAACACCTTTGCAATTTTCTTCAAGGGCGCTTCTTCAAAATAAAAAAGATAAATCGCAAGCGCCTGCTCTTTTGGGATTTTTGAAAGGGATTCTTTTATCTTTTCCTTGATTTCACCCTGCTCCAAAGTTTTTTCAGATTTTGAAGATATTTTCACTGTGTTTTCATCAAGTTCAACCTTCTCGCCCTCGTTCTTTCTGACATAATCAATAAAAATGTTGTAAGCGACCCTGTAAAGCCATGTTCCTATGCTTGATTCGCCCTTCAAATCCCTTGCCGCTTTAATAAACCTCAAAAATGTTTCCTGACTTAAATCCATAGCAAGTTCCTTATTTCCCCCCGACAACCTGTAAATAAGTTTAATCACATTGCTTTGATGTTTGTCTAATATCATCTCAAACGCCTTTTCGTTTCCATTTAGATAATCCTTAAGAAGCTCTTTATCTTCCATCCTTCCTTCCAGACAATTTAGACGAAACGAAAACAAAAAGGTTTCTATTTTTTCCTGCTGAAAACAGTTTTATTAAGCAAAAGAAGAAGCACGAAAGCAAAGAGCGCCAGCCCTGAATAGAAATACCAGATATAATGGGCTTTTGAATATATTAAATGAAACTGCTCTGCGCTGAGATTTTGAAATTTCTTCGGGTCGGGACAATATCTGTCAAGAAGATATCCTGAAGAGACAAACGCAAGTATTGAAGCGACGGTCGTATTCAGATGGGCGTAACCCATATAAAGCCCCTCCTCCCCTTCTCCCGCCTGAAGACTTGCAAACTCAAGATATCTCGGGCTTAAAAAACACTCCGCAATTCCCTGAATCGCTATCCCTATAACCATCATTAGAGTAATCGGATGAACAGGATAACCAAAAATAGAAAGCGGCGACCCGAAAAGAGAATAGAGCGACATTGTAAAAGAAGATACAGTAAGAAGAAGAAAAGAGAAAGCGATTGATGTAACCGGCTTTACCCTCTTTGCAAAATGGGTAATTGGAACGACAAGAAAGACAACCACCAAAGGGTTCACATTTGCATACCATTCGGGGCTTGCGTTTTCTCCCACAAGTCTTATCACATACTTTGGCAAAGTGGCGTAAAGTTGATTCTGAATAGCCCAGAAAGCCCCCGTTATAATGATAAGCAAAAGAAATGGAATATTCCTAAAAGCCCTTGCCATCCCAAGCAAAATCTCTTTGATTTCTTTCTGTTCCCTCTTAACCGTTTCTTTCTTAGGAAAATAGAGGAAGATCACCACTACCAAAGCGACAAAAGCAAGAATGGATGAATAGTAAGGAATATACTCAACCCCCAAAGAAGTCCTCAACGGCTTTGCTATGCTCTTTCCCGTAAAAGAGCCGATATTCACCGTCATATAAAACAAACTGTACGCTTTTGCCCTCAACTCTTCAGAACTTGATTTTGCCACCGTCCCGGTTATCACCGGCTTTACAAAAGAACCCCCAAGCGCTATTGAAACAAGAAAGAAAATAACAGCAATTTTAAAAGGAAAAAAACCAAGCCCAAAATAACCGAAAGAAAGAAGAGAAAAAGCGATAATCAAAGAACTCCTGAACCCTATTTTATCAGCAACAGCGCCGGTAAAAAGAGGCAGAAAATAGATGAGAGCCGAAAAAAGCCCGCCGATCCACCCCGATTCGATATCGGTATAACCCACCACATTTGTAAGAAAGATTACAAGAGCGATAAATGTTCCGTAATATGCCGCCCTTTCAAAAAGTTCAACCCCGTTCGCCGTCCAAAAAGTTCTCCCGAAACCAAAAAACGCTTTTCCCATAACAACTCCAAAATCAGATTATACATTATTTTCAAAAAAGCATAGAAAAAATCCCCCCCTCGCCTTTCGAGAGAGCGCAGGGGTGAGGTTTCCTCTTGTTCCCCTCGCCTCTCAGGAGAGGGTTGGGGAGAGGTTTCCTCAAAACAACGCAGTCACTGCGAGGCATTCTTCGAAGCACTCGCCCCCTTGTCATCCTGAACGCTCCTTTGAAGCAATTGCCCCTGAAGGATCTCCCCACTTCGAAGCGACAAGATTCTTCAAGGGTCAAGAACGAGGAAAACAATCAGAATGACGCTCAAGCATCCCCTCGCCTCTCAGGAGAGGGCGGGGAGAGGTTTCCGCTAAAAAATGCAGTCACTGCGAGATTTTTCTTCTATTTACTTCAATCAATCTCTAATTAGTTATTTGTAATTTTCTATTAGCAAATTTGAGCTTAAAACTGCTATCTTTTCCTCTTGCTTCTTGATGAAAGTTTTTTATTTTTGTTTAATCCTTGTATTTTGTAAAATGTTCTGTGAGTTGTTTAAAAGTTGTTAAATTCCCTCGCAAATTTCTAAAATCTTTATCTTCAACAAAAAGCCAACTCAGGCGATACTTTTTCTGAATCTTATTGATATCCTCACACCACTCTTTAAGTCTTTTCATTTTTAAAGGGACATCAATATCTTCAAGTCCTTTTGTTTCAACTAACCATATTTCATTCTTGTTACTTTTTACTATAAAATCTGGGTAATAATATGCAATGTTGCCTTCGCTATTAACATAATCAATATAAAAGTGGATGGAAAAATAATTTTTTGAATAAGATACGACATCTTCGCATTCTTCAAGAAATGAAGCAAAAAGAAGTTCTAACTGACTATCCCCCACGATTTTATTGAAAACGCACTTTTTAGGCAATAAAAAACCTTGGTCTTTTACAACAAATGGTCTTGCGTTCTTTAATTTAATATAATCCCTAATTTCTGCGCTTCCTTTGTCAACAACAGTCAAATCGTTAATTTTCTTCTTAAATGTTTCAATAATCGTCTTTGTCGCTTCAATTTCTGATAGGTTTCTTATTGTATTCAAATCATCTATATTAACACTCTTATCAAAAAGATGATGAATTATAAATTCCTTCACCTTTCCGTAAAGAATATCATATCCGCTTATTAGCCTTAAATCTTTCATTATAATTTGAGCAAAATAGCCGATAACGCTTCTAAAATCCTGAACAGTTATAGAATCAAGCGTCGTTGTGTGATTAATTTCCCCTGTGGTTATATCCTTAAAAACTATTTCTCTCTTTTCTTCTTCAGAAAAATCTTTATAATGAATTTTTTTGTTTGCAAAAGAAGAAGGCTCAAGAAGTTCAAGATTTTTGTATTCTCTATGAATTCGCGGCGTCAATATCGGTATTTCAATATCAAGGGTGTTAATATCCTTTTTAAGATTTTCATTGTCAATTTCAATAACCATAGGCGCTTTTGCTGCGGTTCCCACACCCATTGGCTTTCTTTCAAGTTCAACACCTTCATTCTGGATTGACTCTACAAAATCCATAAAAGCGGGCGTTCCTACTACGCTTACATATTCTTCACACTCCAATTCAGGATACATCCTCCTTAAACCTCTTCCAAGCGTCTGTTCAGGAAGAATATTGCTCTTGGAAGAATAGGCCCTTAAACCAACTATGGTAGTAACATTCCTAACATCCCACCCTTCTTTAAGAACCAAAACTGAAATTATTACTTTATATGGGCTAAAATTTTCATCAATTTCATTTGCTGCTTTTCTCAATTTATCAAGTTCCTCTTTGCTCTTTCCGGTTCCCGACTCTGAAATTTCTCCGTTATTCTTTGTATGAATGACAAGAATAGAGTTTTCAAATTCGGGATAATTTGAAGAAAGATATTGCGCAACATCATCGCAGTTTTTCGTGTCGTCAGTCATTATAAAGAGAATGGCTTTTTTCCCCATTTTTTGATGCTCTTGGTATGCTTTTCTCCACTCTTCAACCCCTAAAGCAATGTAATCCGCGTATCTTTCGGTATATTTGGAAGATTGCCTTTCTCTCAATTTCGCTCTGCTTGCGATGTCAGGAAGCAATGGGTGCTTCACAACATTTTGGCTTATTGCTTCTACAAGAGGATAGTCGCATATTGTCTGAACGAAAATAGCGCCGTTGTCGTGCTTGGGAGTAGCCGTAAAATCAACCTGAAGAGAAAGAAAATGTCCCTTCTGCTTCAATCTGTTATGAATATCCTGAATAGACTTAAACCAAGCCAGAGATTTATCGTGAATGTGGTGCGCCTCGTCGTTAATCACAATTATTTCATCAATCTCCCTAACAATAACCCCAAGGTCAACCTTTGAGTCTGTTGTTCTCGCTACCGGTTTGGCGCCTAAAAAATAGTCCTCCAAGTCATCATCTTCAAAACACGGCTCTGTATCTTCACCCGCATAGACTCTATGGATGTTTGTAAGGAAAAGATTTCCTGTTTTCTTAACTATTGAAACATCGTCCTGAATATGAAGAGAAAGTTGAAAATCGCTTTTCCAATTCTGTCCTTCATAACCGTCTTCAGGCAACATCGGATCTTTCCAAAAGACTCTTAATCCATCAAAATCCTGCCTTAATCTATCAAGAACGATTATATTTGGAGCGATAAGAAGAAAGTTAGTTGAAAGTTTTGAATCTTCCTCATAAAGTTTGTGGTAATAGCACCAAGCGATTATTAAACTTATGACTTTCGTTTTGCCGCTTCCCGTCGCCATTTTGACAACCAGTCTGAGCCAATCCTCGTCAAACATTCCTGTTGAAACCGCCTCTGATGAATCGTATCTCAAAAGGTCATACTTGTCTTTAACTTCAGCAACCTCATAGAGATAAATAATTGTTTCAATCGCTTCCCTTTGTGCAAAATAGTATTTGAAGCGAAAAAAAGTTCCATCTGCTTGGGGAATGAAATGCTCTTTCTCAAACCACCATTTCAATAACGCCTTTGATGTTTGGGACGCTCCTTCATAATTTCTGTTCCGCCAATCTTTGACTTCTTTCCTTATTTTATGAACAAGAGGGGG
>JAAZNT010000400.1 GCA_012798145.1 Thermoanaerobaculaceae bacterium
GGCGGTCTTGATATGATGGACGCAGTGTGGGGCGACCATAACGCTTTCTCAAAATGGGTATTGGGATGGCTTAATCCTGTTGTTGTAAATTCAAATGATAGTTTAACCCTTCCTCCGCTTTCAACAAACCCTTCCGCCGTTGTTCTTGCAAGAGATTTTAATGGAACAGATTACGGTCAGGAATTTTTCATTGTTCAAAACCGACAGCAAGTGGCGAATGATTCAGATTTTGCCGGAAGCGGTCTATTGATTCTTCACATTGACGCAAGAAGAGACTGCGATGGATACACCATTTTTGACAATTCGTATACCGAACATAAACTTGTCAGAGTGATGGAAGCAGACGGGCTCGAAGAAATTGAAAAGGGAAAGTGGGGGGACGCTGAAGATTTTTATTACAGCGGCAATAAAGACAATTTTGGAATTTCAACTTTTCCCAATTCAGATTTTTATAGCGGAAAATCAAGTTTCGTTAGCGTCAAAAACATTTCTGAATCAAAAGAACAAATGACAGCGGATTTTTCTGTTAATCCTTTAAATGACCTGCCTTCACCTGAAATTATTTCTCCTGCTAAAGGGGCTACAGATGCAGGAACAACGCCTGAAATCAAATGGAATTCAGTTAGCGGAGCATCAGGATATGAAATTGAAATTCATGAAAACCAGAACACGGTTTATAAAAGCGGGGCTGTTCAAGGCACTTCTTTTACAATGCCTTCGGGAAAACTTCAAACAAACAGGGTTTATACAATATGGCTAAAAGCAAAAGGCGACGGAACAGCAAGCTCCTCTTCTGAATGGAGCAAATCCTATTTTTCAACTGGCTGTGGAGAGCTTCCCTACTTCTTGTCAAAAACCTTCTTTGATCCCCCCTGCTACACCTACTACGCAGGGTTTGCCTATCATCCGCCAAGGGGTATTTTTGTAAGATTTGGCGGAAATCGTTCAAATGAAACTTTTGAATATGATGGAAATTTATGGACAAAATTTTCAACTATTCCCGCGCCGGAAGACAGATATTATCCCGCTCTTGCTTATGATCCAAAAAATCAGAAAATCCTTCTTTTCGGCGGATACAATTATGATACAGATGAAGAATATGGAGACACTTGGCTTTATTATCCTTCAACACACTCTTGGCAGGAATTAAACCCACCTTCTTCACCCCCTCCAAGTTGGGCTTATAGAGCAACAACATATTATAAAAGAAAGGTTGTGGTTTTACATTCTCCAGACGGCACTTGGGAATGGAATGGGGATACTTGGACAAAGACATCAACCTCCGGACCAAAATATTACTATGGAAATCTTTGCTACGATGCAAATCTTCAAAAAGTCATCTATTTTGGAGGATTTCAATATCCCGGTAATGTTTGCAAAAACGAAACTTGGATCTACGACGGAGCAAACTGGCAGAAGATCTCAATTTCAAACCCACCCGACAAAAGATGCGACGCCGTTTTAACTTTTGACACAAATACTCAAAAGACGATCCTTTTTGGTGGTTCTAATGAGTATTACGACCTTTTCACAGATCTTTGGGAGTTTGACGGAAATTCTTGGCAACAAATTTCTTTTTGCGGTAAGCCCCCTCAAGGTTATTACGACACTCTTGGCGCGTTTGATGAAAAAAGGAAAAGATTGGTTTTGGCAAAAGCCTCATCTGAAACTTCCACTTACGAACTTGTTGAGAAAACAACAGGTTGCACAATTGAACTCAATCCAACTTCGCTGACCTTCTCATCCGAAGGGGGAAACGGTTCTTTCTCTATAATAACTGATGAAAACTGCGAATGGACAGCAACCTCTGATTCAGAATGGATAACAATTTCATCACCAATAAGCGGAAAAGGCTCATCAACGGTTTCCTTTTCTGTGTCTTCAAACAGCGGAGAGAAGAGAACAGGAAATATTCTCATAAATGAAGCACAATTTGAGATCATTCAGGAAGGGCAGACAATTTCTGTATTAAATGTCGCCGAATTGAAAGACCCTTACAGAATCAAAATTACACTTTCCGCTCCTTTTTTTAATGAGCAAACCAAAGTTTATATTCAAAAACCGAACGAGCCGATTATTGAATGGTCAAATTTCAAGGTTAAAAGTCCAACATTGATTGTTATAAAAGGCGGAAAAAGCCTCAAAAAAGCGATAAAAGTTCCCGCAGGAATGAAATTGCAAATCAAACTTAATTCCGACCATTCATTGACTCTTGAAATTGTGGAGAACAGAAGAAATTAATGTTTGTTTTGTGATATAATTTAATCTAAAGCGGTGTAATTTTACCGCTTTAAAGGAGGAACCAAATTGAACGAATCGGATAGCGGTGGCAGTTGCGGCGTAATGAAAGACGAACCACCATTACCCGACAATTATAAATCCGCCTTGTGGCGGCGTATTACGGCAAGGAAAGGTTATTTTTATCTGATCCTCGTTTGAGGTTTACCTTCCGCCTCCTGCCTTAAAAACGCCCCTCAAGGCAGGGAGGCGAAATGGCAGTAAAATGGTTTTCTAAATCTTCCAATCAAGAGATTGAAAGAAGAAAACTTGTAAGCGAAAGCGAAAAATTTCTGCTTCAAATTGCGTCTTTGTCTCCAATGGACGCCCTGAAAGAACTCAAATCGTCTGTTAGAGGGCTATCATCAGAAGAATCAGAGGAACGGCTTGACGAATACGGGCTGAACGAACTTTCCAAAGTCAAAAGAATAGGTTTTTGGGCTGATATTTACGAAAGATTTAAAAGCCCGCTTGTTATCCAACTTCTTTTTATATGTTTGATCTCAACATTTTTGGGAGAGTTCAAGTCTGCTATAATAGTTTTCTTGATGATTTTGCTGAGCGTAGGGCTCTCTTACATCCTTGACAGAAAATCTTTCAAAGCGGTTGAATCTCTCGGAAAAAGGGTTCAATCAAGAACTTATGTTATCAGAGACGGCGTTGAGAAAGAAATAAAAATGTCTGAAGTTGTTCCGGGAGATATTGTTCTTTTGAATGCGGGGTCTATCGTTCCCGCTGATATAAGAATTATTTCAGCAAAAGACTTCTTTGTGAGCGAATCAGCCCTTACAGGCGAATCTATGCCTGTTGAAAAAACGGCTTTTTCCCAAAAAGACAAGGTATCTCCTTTAGAACTTTCTAATGTAGTTTTTCTTGGAACTTCGGTAACATCGGGAAGCGCAAGGGGCGTGGTAATCCACACGGGAGTGAGAACCATTTTCGGCGCCATTTCCGAGAGACTCACAAAGAAAAAAGAGGAAACAAGTTTTGATAAAGGCGTAAAATCTTTCACCTATCTGATGATTCGCTTTATGACAATAATGGTTTGTCTGGTGTTTCTGATAGTTGGACTTACAAAGGGAAACTGGCTTGAGGCGCTTCTCTTTGGGCTTGCTGTCGCAGTGGGTCTGACTCCCGAGATGCTTCCGATGATAATAACGGTGAACCTTGCAAAAGGCGCATTGTCAATGGCGGAAAGAAAAGTTATTGTAAAGAATCTGCCTTCAATTCAAAATTTCGGAGCAATAGACATTCTTTGCACTGACAAGACGGGCACATTGACTCAGGACAGGGTCGTCCTTGAAAGGTATGTCGATATCATAGGGAATAAGAGTGAAGATGTTCTGCAATACGCATATCTCAACTCTTATTTTCAGACGGGATTGAAAAATCTCATAGACAGAGCAATTCTTGAACACATTGATTTAAGCGTTTCTCAGTGCAAGAGGGTGGACGTACTTCCTTTTGATTTTCAAAGAAGAAGAGTGTCGGTCGTCGTGGAATACGAAGGCGACAATGTTCTTATCTGCAAGGGCGCTGTTGAGGAGATTTACGATTGTTGCTCTCACTATCAGATTGAAGATGAAGTCTATCCGCTAATAGACCTTTTAAAAGTTGACCTTTTTGAAGAAGTTGAACGGTTAAACAGAGAAGGGTTCAGGGTTCTCGGAATCGCATACAGGGAATTTCCCACTGACAAAAAGGTTTTCAGCATTGAAGATGAGAAAAATTTGATCCTTCTCGGTTACATCGCTTTTTTTGATCCTCCCAAAGAATCAGCCGCTGACGCTCTTGAACTCCTTGCAAAAGCGGGGGTAAAAGTAAAAGTGCTTACAGGAGACAACGCCCTTGTCACAGAAAAAGTTTGTAAAGATGTCGGGCTTGAAGTAAGGGAAATGGTCACCGGACAGACTATTTCAAACCTTTCCGAAGAGGACTTTAGCGACTGCGTTGAAAAATATGATGTTTTTGTAAAGCTTTCTCCATCTCAAAAGGAAGATATCGTAAGAGAATTGAGAAAATTGGGGCATATTGTCGGCTTTATGGGAGACGGGATAAACGATGCCCCAGCCCTTAAAGCAGCA
>JAAZNT010000401.1 GCA_012798145.1 Thermoanaerobaculaceae bacterium
GTTGATTACGGCGATATTTTCAAAGGATACAAACAAAAGGGATATTCCTATTTCGGACAGGTTTATCTTGACGGCAACAAGAAATGGGTTCTCTGGGGAAGATATGACCATTACGACCCCGACACCGAAGGTATTTTTGAAACTGTAAAGAAACACAGCGAAGATGTTCAAAAAAGATACATTTACGCCCTTGCCTATAAACTCTACAAAGACAACCTGATTCTTCTTGATTATGAAAGACTCTCCCACTCAAAATATTACACAAACATAATCAGCGGAGATAAAGAAATGCCAACTGAAGAGCGTTTACAGTTGACTCTTCAGATAAAATTCTAAAACCTTCTAACCTCTTTTCAAACACTTAGGGGGGCTTATGTCCCCCATTTTTTTATGGTAACATTTTTTGGGAGTTTGTTAAGATGAAAGAAAAAGTGGGAATTTTGACAAGCGGCGGAGATTGTCCGGGACTAAATGCAGCAATAAGGGCAATTGTAAAATCTGGTTACGAAAAATATGGAATGAAATTTATCGGATTTAAAAATGGTTTTAGAGGGTTAATTCAGAATAATTTTGTTGAACTCTTTCCTGAAATGGTTTCTGGAATTCTTACCCACAGGGGAACAATTCTTGGAACGAGCAGGGACAAACCCCACCGCTTTCCGGAAAACGGGGTGAATGTTGATAAAACTGAAGAAGCCATAAAAAATTACAAAAGAAATAAACTTGACACTCTCATCTGTATAGGCGGAGGCGGAACATTAAAAAATGCCTATTACTTGAGCAAAGCGGGCATTAATATCATCACACTTCCCAAAACTATAGACAACGATATTCCTAAAACAGATTCTTGCATTGGATTTGACACGGCACTTGGAATAGCGACAGACGCAATAGATAGACTGCATTCAACAGCAATGAGCCACGACAGAATAATAGTGATAGAGGTTATGGGACACAGGGCGGGGTGGATAGCGCTTGGCGCCGGGCTTGCCGGCGGGGCGGATATTATTTTGATCCCGGAAATTCCCTACGATATTAAAAAATGCGCTAAGGCGATAATTAAAAGAAAAAAATCGGGCAAGTTGTTTTCAATTGTCGTTGTGGCTGAAGGAGCGATGTCAAAAAGCCAGCATAAAATTTTAAGCGAACTCGCTTGTAAAAAAGAAAAATTTGTCTCTAAATCCGAAAAAATAAAAGCAAAGCAAAAACTTGTAGAATTTCATAAAGAGCACCTTTCTCACACTCTTGTTATTACCCGCCAATTGGAAGAACTTACAAAAATGGAATCCCGCCTTACAATATTAGGACACCTTCAAAGGGGAGGAACCCCTTCAGCATACGACCGCATAATCGCAACAAGGATAGGAACTGCTGCCACACAATTTGTTTCAGCAGGCAAATACGGCGTTTTGGTTGGATTAAAGGAAGATAAGGCTTTTCCCATTCCTATTGAAGAAATCGTGGGCAAAATAAACTTTGTCCCCCAAAACCATCCTTGGATCATTTCTGCCAAAGAAACAGGCATTTTTTTGGGCGATTAAAAAAAGGGAGTTAGGGCTGAAAAATCTCAGAAAGATATTGGAAAGATTTCCACAGGGGGAAAGTAAGGGGAAAAGTGTAAAAGATAGGTTAAAAATGAGGGAAAATTCAAGAAAGGATAAAAGAGATTTTGTTTAA
>JAAZNT010000402.1 GCA_012798145.1 Thermoanaerobaculaceae bacterium
CGCAATTTTCGTTAATGTTTTTTCCCGTCGGAAGGTTGTTTATTGCTTTTACACCAGCCCCAAGTTTGGAAAATATTTTTGGAGCGATCTTAAACGCTGCGCCATTGGCAGTATCAAGCAAAATTGTTTTTCTTTCAAGATTTAAGTCGCTGTAATTTTTCAAAATAAAATTGATGTAATCTTCTTCAAGATCAATCTTGAAAACTTTTCCAGTGATTTTAAAGCCACTTAAATCTCTTGTTTCATAAAAAAAAGTTTCTATTTCATTTTCTTTATCTTCGCCAAGTTTCTCGCCGCTTTGGGAAAAGAATTTTATTCCATTGTCGCTGTAAGGGTTGTGAGAAGCAGAAATGACAGCGCCGAAATCAAAACCTTTTTCTTTAACCATTGCTGAAATGGCAGGCGTTGGAACAACGCCGCAATCATAAGCGTCAATCCCAGCTTTAGTAAATCCGCAAAAAAGCCATTTTTTTATTGGTTCGCAAGATTCTCTTGTGTCATAGCCGACAAGAACTTTGCCCTTTTCCCTGCCAAGAACTTTTCCTGCTGAAAAACCTATTTTTTCCACAAATTCTTCTAAGAGAGGATAAAGATATGCCTCTCCCCTTATCCCGTCTGTTCCGAAAAGTTTCTCTTTTGCCATTATTTTCCTTTTTCCTTGACTAAAACTTCAACATAAGATGGTGAAGAAGAAGAGATAACGATGTTGTTTTTGTTAGATTTAAGTTCAATAAGCGGCTTGATTCGGTAGGGGGTTTCTGAAGAATTCAACCCACCGACATCAATTTGGGCAAAAATATCATCGCTTTTTATCTTTTCTATTTCGCTTTTTATCCCTTCAATCATCACTGAAATTTGAGGAGGATTTAATTCTGCTGTGTAGATGGGATTTAAGCGGGAAACATAAATTTTAACATTTTCAATGATTTTTTGAATTTTCTTGTCCCCTGTCGAAACAGTTAATATATAGCCCTTTGGCTTTTCAATAACCTGAATTTCAGGGTCGTCAACAATTGGAACAACTGGAATGGTAAAATCGCCATCCTTGTCGTTCAAAAGAATGGGCTGGGTTGGAATATATTTTAAGTTTTTTATTATGGATTCAGCCCCGTAAACATCAGCGTTAGGCGGCTCTATTTTGTAAGAAACGACTACTTTTCCTCCCTTAATGCTTCCAACAAACTGGGGCTTTAATGGAATTGAACTTTTTATTATCCTGTCAAGCTGAAGCTGAAGGATTTTTGGAAAAACACTTACAAAAGAAAGGGATGAGGGCAGAGAAATGTCATTTGAAGTAATTTCATAAACTAAAGGTCCCTCAGTGAACATCCTTGCGTCAATTTCTATCTTAATATCGTCAGGAGAAACTTTTTTTAAGACTTCTTCTGTTCCAGAGACTGAAACATTGGCTTTTGCGTGGGCGTCTGGCCCCACGATTGAAAATCCTTCCGGCACATTAACAAATTTTATTTCAGTTTGATATTCTTTGGTCTCCTTTTCTTCTGATACAGTGACAGACCAGTAAATAAATGCTATCAAAACCGCAAAAATAAAATAGGCGTAGGATTTTAAATCAGGAAACCATTCTTTGAGAAGCTCTCTTAAGCCGCCTATCATCCTTTTGAACCTTTCAAAAGTTTAATTATCTCTAATTCAAGTTCTTTTTCGCTATCAATTTTTCTGAGTGTGCCAGAAACTGCAATTGATACCTCTCCTCTTTCTTCTGAAACAACCACAGCAAACGAATCTGTTTCTTCACTTATACCGAGAGCCGCTCGGTGTCTTGTGCCATATAAAGTTGGAAGAGGCATTGAACTTAAAGGAAGGAACGCTCCAGCGGCAAGAACAGAGCCGTCAGAAATGATGACAGCCCCGTCGTGAAGCGGCGTTTTCGGGTAAAATATTGTCAAGAGAAGGTCTGCAGTAAGAAGCGCTCCGCCCATAGGGCAACCTGTTTCAGCGTAATTTTTTAGCCCCTGTTTTCTTTCAAAGACTATCAAAGCTCCAAACCTGTTTGCTGCGAGGTTGAATGCCGCTCTTGCAGTTTCAGCGCAAAGCTGGGCTGATTTTTCTTTTGTCGCTTTTCTTCCGACAAAAATACCGCCGATAGAAGCAAGTATATTTCTCATAGTTGGCTGGAAGAGGACTATCACTATGAAAGGTATATAAAAGAACGCTTTCTGCAAAAGGCGGTGGGTTGCCGTCATCATAAAATAACCCGAAAGAATATAGAAAAGATACAAAGTCAAGATTCCGGTGAAAATATGAACCGACCTTGTTCCTCTCACCTGATAAATTAGAAGATAAATTAAAATGGCGACGAATAGAATATCAAGTATGTCAAACCAGAAAATTCCTCTTTGTGCTAAAAACTCGTAAGTCCTTATCATCTAAACCTTCAGTTATTTATTTTACAGCAAAACTAAAAGATTTTGTAGAGACTTGCTAAATGATATTTTCTTTAAGTAGAAGTTTTTCGTTTTCGAGAACTTCTTTTGTTTCTCCAAAAGCGCAAATGTTATGATTTTGACCTATTACAGCGATCTTGTCTGCAAAGGATTTCGCGAAGTCAAGGTCGTGTGTGGCGCAAATCAAGGTTTTTTGAGAGTTATGAAGAGTCTTCAGGAAATCTTTTGCAAACCTTTCATTCTTGGGATCAAGGTTGGAAGTTAATTCATCAAGAAGAAAGACAGATGGATTTTGGGGAAGAAGAGAAGCAAAGGCGATTTTCTTTTTTTCGCCTTCGCTTAATTTGTGCGGCGAGAGCGGAAGGAAATCAATAATATCAAAAATTTTTGCTATTTCTATAACCCTTTTCTCTATTTCAGGTTGCGGCAATCCCAGTTGAAGAAGAGTAAAGGAAAGTTCTTCTTCAACAGTTGAGCAAAAAAGTTGAACATCGCTGTTTTGAAAAAGAAAAGCGACTTCCTTCCTGAAGAAAAACTTAAAATCGACATCTTTTAAAGATTTTTCATTCAAATCTTTTCCAAGGAAAGAGATCTTACCTTCATTAGGAAAAATAAGCCCGTTAAGTATCTTTAAAAGAGTTGATTTTCCAGTTCCGTTTGCTCCGAGGAGGGCGATAAAATCGCCTTTATTAACATCAAAAGAAATTTTCTCGAGCACGAATTTGTTTTCATCGTAGCCAAAAGAAACATTATCAAGAGTAAAAACTGTTTCTTTTGTCATAATGAAAACACCATGACAGCCAGAATCAAAACTGCAAATAAAGGAAATAGATTTCTCGAAGAGACGACAAACCTTGAAGGAGGGAACATTTTTTTGTTCCAGCACCTTGAATTCATAGCAAGGTGGATTTCTTCGCTTGTCCTTACGCTTTCTTTAAAAACCTTCGCTAAAGTAAGCCCTGTGATATTTTTTCTTTTGTTGAAATCTGGCGAGATGGGGCTTCTGCTTATTCCGGCAAGAAATGTATCGTAAGATTTCTTGAGAAGTTTCTTGATGTTTAAAAGCATTATCAGGAAAAGAATCTTAAATGATGAAGGCAGAGGTAAATCTCTTAAAATTTTTTCAATGGGCGTTGTGCCAAAAAGAAAAAGAGTCAGCAGAAGCGATGAAAAACTTCTAAGAAAAAGGCGGGCAAGGGAAATTAAGCCTTCTTTTGTAATTCCAATCGTTTGAGGGATGTTAACGCCAAACAAAATTCCTTTGGTATAAAAAAGCGGCAAAACTATTTCTCCATTAACAACCAAATTTGTCGCCGCGGGAAAAGCAATAAATAAAAAAAACAAAAAATAAATTAAAACAAATGGAAAAATTCTGTGAATGGTTTTTTTTGTGAAAAAGTAAATAAGAAGCGAGAAAAGAAAGAAGATAAATAAATCATGCAAAGATTTTGCAAACAAAATGGAGAAAAGAACCAAAGCAATAATTATACCCTTTATTCTTGTATCCATTCTTACTGCAAAAGAAGGAGAGTGCTCTTCCTCAAATCTTGCAAGAAAACGCAAGAAAGATTTTGCACTTTTTTCGAAGAAAAAACCTTTCAATGGCCTTCTTGAATTTAATGACTCTCTCTCCAAAAGCCAAGATGGAATTTTTGTGTCAAGCTTCATTTTTTCTCAAAAGAAGTTTCCAAAAACAGAAACAAACGCTCAAAACAGCAACTCCTATGAATGCGCAAAAAACATAAAACAAACTTTCCCAAAAAAGCCCTTGAACACCAATAAATGAAAAGGTGTAGTCTGGAAAAGGAGAGCTCCACACAGATTCAAATTTTATGAGCCCCGATGGGACAAACCCTGCGATTTCTTTTAATTCGTCTGAACCCCATTCTCCCCAAGCGCCTCCTGATTTAAACAAATTTGGAACTATAATTCCTATTGGAGAAAGGATACATAGAGCCACAATCAAAAACGACAATTTTTTTGAAATATGTGGCTCAAAATCAAAAATTGGCTTTCATTCAAGTTTAAATATGTAATTCAAAACAAGCGCAGTGGCAATTCCTTCTACCAATCCAAACAAAAGCAAATGTTCTCCCATCATTGCCGGGATGGTTATTTTTAATGGGAAAGGTGAGTATAGAGGAACGCCTTTTTCGTCGACGAAAAATATCGGCTGAATTCCGAGAAGAAGGGCGACACCAAACGCTGCAAGATTAATTCCAAAATAGGCGGAAACAAACGAAACGAAAACTTTTTTCTTTATTGAGGCATTCTTTGAGATCAAAAGATTATAAAGTGAATATCCCGTGAAAGGCATAATCAGTCCCATTACAAGGGAGTTCGCTGCAAATGCTGTAATACCCCCATCCCCAAACAAAAGCGCCTGAACAAGAAGAGCAAGGCTTATTGAAAGAAGAGCGGAATAAGGTCCAAGAAGAATGGCAATGAGAGTTCCTCCGACAGCGTGTCCTGTTGTTCCTCCCGGGATTGGGATATTGAACATCATAATCACAAAGGAAAATGCTGCGGAAAGGGCAAGGAAGTGTATTTTTCTTTCGTCAACTTCTTTGGCTACTTTTCTTGCTGAATAGATCCAGACAGGGGTCATAATGGCGTAAGTCGCCACACAGGTCGCCGGGCTTAAATATCCATCAGGGATGTGCATTTTTTCCTCCTTTTATATGGGTGTCCGCAACTACATAGACATATTTTAAATCTTCTTCTCCAACATTTGTAACATTGTGCTCGCTAAAAGGGGGGCAGTAGAGCGCCTCATTTTCTTTGAAATAAATGGGTTCTTTCCCTTCAACTTCAAATTTTCCTTTTCCGCTTAAAACTATCAACAACTCTTCGTAATTTTTGGTGTTGTGAGTTCCGATTGATTCTCCTTTTTTTAAAACAACAAAACCTGAGTGGAGAA
>JAAZNT010000403.1 GCA_012798145.1 Thermoanaerobaculaceae bacterium
CTCTGAAATGGGGAGATTGATGGTGCCCCTCGTCTTCCTTGCATCTCACCCCCCCAGCGCCTATATGCACTTATCTTCCATTTTCTCTAATCAATCTCTAATCGCTTGGTAAAGTTTTTTTAATGAGTAATCTGGTTAAAAAAAAGGCGCCCGAAGGCGCCTTTTTTATTCCTCTTTCATAAACGGATAACTGAAGTGTGATGGCGGAACGAAAGTTTCTTTTACCGCCCTCATAGATGTCCATCTTATCAAATTCAGATAAGAGCCTGCTTTGTCGTTGGTTCCTGAAGCTCTTCCTCCGCCAAAAGGTTGTTGCGAAACGACAGCGCCGGTTGGTTTGTCGTTAATATAAAAATTGCCCGCGGAATGTTTCAATGCGTCCATCATCTTTCTCAGAATTTTTCTGTCAGTCCCAAAAATTGCTCCAGTCAAAGCGTATGGGCTTGTTGTGTCGCAAAGTTCAAGCGTCTCGTCAAGTTTGTTATCGTCATAAACATAGATTGTGAGAACGGGACCGAAGATCTCCTCTTGCATAAGTTTGTGTTTCGGATTTTCAGTCAAAACCACTGTCGGCTCAATGAAATAACCGACAGAGTCATCGCCTTTCCCGCCACACAAAATTTTGCAATCGGGAGAATTTTTGGCTGTCTCAATGTAGGAGATATGGTCTGAAAACGCCTTTTTATCAATGACTGCTGTCATAAAGTTTCTGAAGTCTGTAGGGGGACCCATCTTTATTTCTGAAACTTGGCTCAACAATTCTTCTTTAACTTTGTTCCAGATTGACTTTGGAATGTATGCTCTTGAAGCGGCTGAACATTTTTGCCCCTGATATTCAAATGCTCCCCTTACAAGCGCTGTCGCAAGAGCAACTGTGTCTGCGCTGGGGTGGGCGAAGACAAAGTCTTTGCCGCCTGTTTCTCCAACGATTCTTGGATAACCTTTGTATTTGGGGATGTTTTCTCCGATTTTCTTCCACATTGCTTGGAATGTTGAGGTTGAGCCCGTGAAGTGAATGCCGGCGAAATAGGGATTGTCAACCACTGGATCTCCGACTTGAGAACCCCTTCCCGGAATGAAATTTATAACTCCGGGAGGAAGACCTGCAGCTTCAAGCAGTTTGTAAATTATATAGCCGGAATAAACCGCTGTTGAAGCGGGTTTCCACAAAACAACATTTCCCATCATCGCTGGAGATGTCGGAAGATTTCCTGCTATGGAAGTGAAATTAAATGGGGTTACAGCGAAAATGAATCCTTCAAGGGCTCTATATTCTGCGTAATCCCATATCCCTTTTGCGCTATCTGGTTGCGATTCATAAATCTGTCTCATATAGAACGGGTTGAATCTGTAAAAATCAATCAGTTCGCAAGCGGAATCTATTTCCGCCTGAAAGCAAGTTTTTGACTGGTTGAGCATTGTTGCGGCGTTGGCTGTGTAACGGTAAGGTCCTGCAAGAAGTTCAGCGGCTTTAAGAAAGATAGCAGCCCTGTCTTCCCAAGCCATATTAGACCACTCTTTCCACGCTTCAAGAGCGGCTTTGACAGCCATTTCAACTTCTTTGGGCCCTGCTTCGTGATAAGTAGCAAGGGAGTGTTTGTGGTCGTGGGGGCAAACGGCTTTTGATGTTTTGCCGGTTCTAACCTCTTTTCCTCCTATAATAAGAGGAATCTCAATTTCATTTTTTAAAAGTTCTGACAGTTTTTCTTTAAGAGCCTTTTTCTCGGGTGAATTTGGGGCGTAAGACAAAACAGGTTCATTTTGCGGTTTCGGAACGGGAATAATTGCATTTGGCATATTCTGTTACCTCCTTAAAAAATTGGCTTAAAAGCCATTTCACAGCAAGAAATTCTACTTTATCTAATTAAAAATAGCAAATCGTATGAAAGAGCATTAAAAAATATTTGATTTTGTGTTAAATTATACTATTGGAGGAAATTATGGCGTTTTTTACAAAAAAAGAAGAAGACCATTTGGGGCTCATCCAAAAAGGAGATTTCAAAAAAGCAATTAAAGTGATTTTTACAAAACTTAAATCGTCTCCAAGCGATCTGAACTTGAAACTTAAACTTGCAGAATGCTATGAAGGGTTGAAAGACGTTGAAAACGCAGTTACAGTCTATATTGACGCCGCGGAAGAATGTCAGAAGAGCGGAGAAAAAGAGAAAGCGTTCGCCCTTTTGAAAAAAGCGCAAAAAATTGCCCCCGACAACAAAGATGTGAAAGAAAGACTTGATGCGCTTGAAACAAAGAAAGAAGTTGAAAGTTTTTCTTTTGACATAGAAGTTGACACAGCTTCAGTTAAAGAACTCTCTGTTGAGCAGAGCAAAATAAAAGAACTTCTAAAGCCGCTTTTTCCTGTTGGTGAAAACGCCCTATCCAAGATATGCGAAGGCTTTGAAATTTTATCTTTGAAAGACGGAGAAACGCTTATCAAAGAAGGCGATAGCGGTGATTCTCTTTATCTTGTTGTTGAAGGAAAATTAAAAGTTTTTTTAAATGACTTTGGAGAAGGGGAGCCGATTCAAATTCTGGAACAGGGGGAGATTGCTGGAGAAGTGTCTTTTCTCAAGGGCGTTCCGAGAACCGCAACGCTTGTTGCTCTGGGCGAAACAAGGATAGGCGAACTCAAAGGAGAGAAAGCAAGAGAAGTTTTAACTCCTTATCCGGAACTTATGAAAATTCTTGAGGAAATTTTAGAAAAAAGAGTCTATACCCTAATATCAAGAATGAAGGATGAGAAGTTATGGCGATAAGAAAGATAGAACTATACCCCTCTGAAGCTTTAAGGAAAAAAGCGGAAGAGGTTAAAGAGGTTAACAAGGAAATTCAGCAACTGCTTGACGATATGGTCGAAACGATGAAGCACGCAAGAGGCGCGGGGCTTGCTGGAAATCAGGTCGGTGTTCCTTTGAGAGTTATTGTTGTTGATTTTGGCGCGCTTGAAGGAAAGGAAGACATTAAATATTTTATTAATCCAGAAGTTGTTTCGGAGGAGGGCTCAAGAATAGACAGCGAAGGATGTCTTTCGTTCCCGCAGATTTTTGTTGAAGTGAAAAGGC
>JAAZNT010000404.1 GCA_012798145.1 Thermoanaerobaculaceae bacterium
ATCTTCCATTTTCCCTAAGCAATCTCTTATCGCTTGTTAAAGTTTTTTTATGATAAATCTGGGATTATTTAATTAGATTCTTATCCTTTATCATTTTTTCGTAATAACTTTTTGCATTTATCCATTTCCACTCTCTTTTTTTTCCTTCAAAAACAATTGTTGTTGAAAAGTTGTGAAATTGGGCATACAAAGCGCCTTCTATATTTTCTTTTTTTATTTCAACATTTGAAAGAATTTCCATGTCATTCCCATATATTTTGAGATCTTTTACTCTTATTCTGTTGTTATCAATTGAAAATTCTCCACTTCCTTCAATATTTTCATTCTTAAGAATTCTTTCAATCCATTTTGCCTTTTTGATTTGTGTGTTTACCAAATGATTAATAACTGGATTGCTGTTCTTCATTTTAAGCATAAGTTTAAAATTAGCCGCTGCGGGTTCTTTTGTTTTAATTTTTCCCTTTTCTATCTTTATTTCCATGTTCCAATTGTCATCTGTAACAATTCCTTTTTCATCAGAGACTTCTACTGACTTGAAACTAATGTCGCTTTGTGAAACATCAAATAGAGCGTCTTCAAGAATTCCATCTTTTATTTCAAGTTTTGTTTTTAATTCCCCTCTTAGTGTCTGTTTTACAAAGTTTATTCCAACTTCGCTTCCTTGAAGTTCGCAGAATCCTTTTATTATTTTTCCTTGTATTTCAAACCTACCCTTTAGCGTGCACTGTGCCGGTGAAAGCACTTTAACTTCGCTTTCGGGCGGAATTAGTGCGTTAAGAGGAGAAAGATCCTTTATAACTGCTCCGGAACTCTCAATGACAGAGTAAATATCCCTTCCGTCAGACGAGAAATCTATTTCTGGTGAGGAAACGGATGTTTTGATTTCAGAGTTTTCTATTTTAAGTCCATTCAGTCCCCCGCCAGAAACCGTTATGTCCTTCCACGAAGCATTTAAAGAAAATGCTTTGCTTGTATCTTCTGTACTTCCATAAAGACTGCCATTTCCTTCCACCAAGAAGTCCACGAATTTCGCGGCTAATTTGTCACCCTGCCATGATATAAATGACTTGGGTTGCAACACCCCCCTTTTCAAATAAAGTTCTGCACTCACTTTTCCCGAACCACTAAAAAATATTGGGGAATCCTTTCCAAGAGCTTCATTTATAAAGTTGATTGACTTGACATTTCCTGTACCAACAAATTTTCCAGAAACAGATTTTATCCATTTTCTTCCTCTGTTTTCTGAAAGAACAACGCTTGCCAACTTCCATTCAAAATTTAATTCCATTTTGGAAGCAACAATTTCATCTCCTACTTGAATTTGGGAGTTGTTTAAAGCAATTTTCAAGTCATCTGCCTTCAATGCGCCTCTTATTCTATATCGTATTTTTCCCTCTGCAGTTCCCTCACATTTTGTTCTAAAAGGACCAATCCATATTTCATTTACATTTGTCATTTTTATTTTTTCGAAACTAATCACAAAAGGAGAAGCTCTTTTAATTTTCTGCTTTTCACTCCAATTATATTGGGAAAGCCCCGGTATCGGCGGCTCATATTGGTCAAGGGGTTTTGCTTCTTTTTCGCTTCTTCTGAGTCTCATCCAAAAACTCACTTTGTCGCAAATAACAGAACCAAAGTGGATTTTTCCGCCAACAATGCTTATCAGATTAATGCTAACATGCGCTTTTTCTGCCTCTATGTAGTTCTGGGTTCTTTTGCTCTGCCATCTTACCTTTACCCCTTTTAAATCAAAAATCCCCGGTATTTTTGTGTCGGCATCTCTCCATTCAATTCTAAATTTTTCTGGGTTTCTGTTAAGAATACTGAGCAAATATCCATTTTTTAAAACCCACCTGCCAGCAAAAATATACACTGCTTCTAAAGCAACAACAGTAATTGCCAAAAAAATTAAAGTCTTTAATAGAATTTTCTCTTTCTCAGATATTTGCATACTGCCCATCTTGAATTATTATTATACATTTTTTTGAAAAATTAGAATAAAAATGCTCTTTAGATAAACTTTGTTGTCTTTTCAATTGGAAATCTTAATTTCTCTTTTTCAAGAGGTTCTGCTGGATATCCAACTGTTATAAGAGCAAGCGGCTTTATATCTTTTTCCCAGTCAACTATTCTCCTAACCTCATCTGGCTTTATCCACCCAATCCAGCAGGTTCCAAGCCCAAGTTCGGTCGCCTGCAAAACAATGTGCTCCCCAACAATTCCTATGTCAATAAGGGAATAATCAATCTTTGAAATTTGGGGAGCAACTTTATGTGTTATAAATGATTTTTTTTCTCCAACAACTATAATAACAGAAGCGCCAATTGCCCAATCCATATTTATTCCGAAAAGAGTCCCTTCTTTAATAAGTTTAGTTTTCACTTCACAATTTTTTACGACAGCGAATCGCCACGGTTGTTTGTTGCAGGCGGAAGGGGCTATCCTCGCGGATTCAAGGATAATTTTTATTTGTTCATCCGTCACTTCTTTGGAGAGATATTTTCTGCAACTGCTTCTTTTTCTTGCAAGTTCAAGAAACTTATATTCTTTCTTCTCTTCGCTCATTATTATCAAATTGTGGTTACTTCTATTGACCCGTTGACCGTTTCTACCGCTATCGTTTCTCCGCCGCCGTTGATGTCGCCAGATTTTTCTCTCTTTGTTCCTTCAACTTCTTTGAAATCGCAAACTATGCTTCCGTTGACATTCTCAAGAGAGAGAGAAAAAGACGCTTTGTCTTTGAACCTCAATGTGATGCTACCGTTGACCGCTTCAACAGAGGCTGTTCTTGGTTTTTCCGAAAGAACGCTTCCATTTATGGCTCCGTTGACACTTTCAATTTTGATTATGTTTTCGCTGTCAAAATCTATTCTTCCATTGACGGTTGTTGCTGTTAGAAGTTTTATTCCATTTGCGGATATTTGTCCATTTACGGTTTCTGCAGTCAGTTCGCTCTCTTTAACATTTACATAAATTGACCCGTTGACAGAAGATAACTGCATCCTTGCCGATTGAGGAAGAAATACCCTGAATGCAACTTCCACTGAAGAGCCGGAACCCCAAAGCCAAGAGAAAAATGACCAACTTTTTGGGCTTTGCACTTTTACACTCACCCCGCTTTTTACCGCCTGAATGTCAACCTGCGCGTTGGCAAGCGCCTCTTTTGCTGAAGATTCATTTGTTCCTTTTGCCGTTTTTACCACTTCAATTCTCAAAATGTTTTTGTCCCACTCTTCCACTGTTATGTTTCCATTTACATTTTCAATTGAAAGGCGATTCCCCTTTTCAAAAGGAAACTCCTTTGAAAAGTTTTCAGTAAGCGTCGCAGAAAAAAGAAGCAGTGGGAAAAGAAAGAGCATTATTCCAAAAATTATCTTTTTCATCTTTCACCTCCATAAAAATCACACGCTTATAGATACGAAAAGATAAGGAAAAAGTTTTAGGACACTTTTTGATTTTTGAGCGACCTTTTTGAAGGATCTTGAGAAAATTTAAGTTTTTTTGAATCTTGCTAAAATTTAATCGGAAAATATTTCTTTGTAATGTGGGCGTCTTCCTTCTCTATACTCTATTTTGGCATTCTCTTTTTTTATTTCGCAATAAACATCTACTATTACATCCTGTTCTCCGCAGTTTCCTGACCAAATTTTTCCAATAACAGGAATAATTACCAAACAATTTTTTTCTTGCGGAAAATATGAAAAATAGTTTATTGCTTTTTTTTCAAGTATTGGAAAAAGTTGGTCAGCAGATATTTCCAACTCTATGTAGTCATCTTTGAAAAAATAACTTGCTTTTTTTTCTTTGTCTGTTAAAAATGGCACTTTTTTGTTTGTACTTTTTCCATTGGGTTTTAATTCTTCTTTAATTACTTTAGTTCCATTAACAAAGTATTCTTCTTCTTCTTTTTTTGAGAGTTCATTTTTCACAAACCTTTTAAAACTTATTCCTTTAATAAAAGTCGGGGGATACACACCTTTTAAATCGTTCCAGACTTCCCACCCTTTTTGCAAGAAACTCCCTTTGTTAGAAAGAAATGGCATTGAAACAAAAAATGATATTTTCTTTTTACCAGGATATCTCAAATCTTTAAAATCAAAAGAATAAGGTTCAAATACACCTATAGATGGAATGTAATTATTCTTTAAAGAATACTTTACATAGTAAAGCGGATTGTATTTATATCCATCAAAAACATAAACTTCCTCTTTTGGCGTAATTATTGAGTCAAAGTCTCCTCCAAAATTTACGCCAAATTCGTCATAATCTATATCAAAACTATAATCAAAAGTTATCAATGATTTTACTTCATAAGCACCATCACAATTAAAATCAATAAGATAATCTTTTTCTAAATCTCCTACGCCTGTTGAGATAATTCCTATTTCTTTATAATCATTCCCCTTTCTCATCAGGAAGCTAGTGGTACAGTAATCTGTGCCATGAGAAAAAAAGCACGAATTAACTACTATCTCGGGAATTTCATCATTTGTTATATCGCTGATAAAAATCTCCAATCTTTCAGGCAGCTGAAAGGATGTCGAAAACTTAATGAAACCTTTTTCTTTTATATTTATGTTGTCTTTGTTTTTTTCTTTAACAATGTGAAAAAGTTCTTTCGTAATATTATCAAAAACATTGCATTCAAGAATCTCTTTTTCCTCATCTCTATCCGAATATTTAAAATCTTCTTCTAACTGCTTTCCTACCTCTTTTAAAAAATTTTCGTCTATGTTTGTCAAGAATTCACAACTGCCCTCACTTTTAATACTTATCTGGCAAATATTTTCCCAATCAGTACTTCTCTTTTTTATAAAAACAGCGCTCTCTCCTGTTAATTCATAATCTGAAAAAATATATCCTAATAGCAAGATGTTTACTGGAATATCGCCCAGTTCAAACTCTCGGAAAAACATGTTCGCTATTATTGAATTACAATCGGTGTTCCATCTGTTACAGAATCTTTCTTGAAGGATTCGCTGTGCTTCTTCTTGGCTAACTGGCTGACAAAAGACATTTAAGCAAAAAATTAAAAAAACGACACAAGCCGTTAATCTCAAAGATAATAAATGTTTATTCATTGCTTTCTTCATTCTCTTTTTTTAATTGGTTTGCGCCAATGCAATTTGGGTCTAAGACTTTTCCCCAATTAAATTCATGGTATGGTTCATCATAATATTCTTTGCTTAATGCGTAAAAAACAATCGGATCAGACTCTACATCTGTAGAAATATAGTGAAGAACAGCAACACCGCTATCCAATTCACCTAATTTAGAATAATCCAAAGCAAGATTAAAAAAGGCATCTTTCATTTTGCGATCTATTTTTCCTGCTTCAATATAAGATTGAATAGCTTTTTCATAATCTTTTATTTCATCATAAAGCAATCCCAAATTATAGTGTACTGGAGCAAAAGACGGATTTATAAGAAGAGCACTTTTGTAACATTTTTCGGCATCTTCAAACCGCTTCTGTTCAAAGAATAAAACCCCTAAGTTAAAGTAAGCAATGAAATATTGGTTATCTATTTCTATTGCCTTCTTGTAGCATTCAATAGCTTCTTTAATATCCCCTTCTTCCTTCAATAAAATACCTAAGTTGTTGTATGCTTCTTTCAATTCAGGATATATTTTGATTGCTTTCTTAAATAGCGACTTGGCTTTTTCTACCCTTCCACATGAAAAATTTTCTTGCCCTAAATTGAACACCATCTTAGCTTTTTCATACTTTTTATCTTGTTTTAAGTTATCTTGCCCAAACAAATTGATGGCTAACACAAAAAATATTAATAAAAAGAAAAAAATTTTTTTTCGCACCTATTCTTCCTCTTCAGGAATTAATTTTGCGACACCGGCGACTTCATCGCCTTCTTCAAGAGAAATGATTCTTAAGCCCTGCGTTCTTCTTCCAATTCTCGAAATTCCTGAAACTTTCGTTCTGATCAACTGACCTTTAGCCGTCACAACCATTATTTCGTCGCTGTCAACCACTTTTAAGCCCCCGACCATAGGTCCATTCTTTTCCGTAACCATAATGTTGATTATTCCGCTTCCGCCTCTTCCCTGTATTCTGTAAAAATTGAGCGGGCTTCTTTTCCCGTATCCGTTTTTGGTTACGGTGAGAATGTCTCCTTCTATTGATAGGGCTTTTGCCGCCCCATCTTCGTCTTCTGTGTCAATGACAGTTCCGTTCAGAACCTCAAGTTCAACCACTTCATCGCCGTTTTTGAGTCTCATTCCAACAACGCCTTGGGAAGTTCTTCCCGTCGCCCTCACATCTTCTTCGGGGAAAATTATTGATTTCCCGCCTTTGGTGGCAAGGAAGATGTAACTGCTCCCGTCTGAAATGGCAGCCCCTATAAGTTCGTCCCCGTTTTTAAATGTTATTGCAAATTTTCCATTGCTTCTTATCTGTGAATACTCTGTCATAGGCGTCTTTTTGACAACGCCTTTTTTTGTGGCAAGAACAAGAAAATGGTTGTCGTCAAAACATCCTCTTGCGGAGACAAAACTCACTATTTTCTCGTCTTTGTCAAGATTTAATAGGTTGACAAGCGCCCTTCCTTTGGCGGAGGGGCTCGCTTCTGGAACTTCATAAACTTTTAAATGGTAAATTTTCCCTCGGTTGCTGAAAAAGAGAAGAGAATCCTTGTTCATCGCCACAAACAAATGTTCAACAAAGTCATCTTCTCTTGTCGCCATTCCGCTTCTTCCTTTTCCGCCTCTCAACTGGCTTCTGTATTCAGCCGCTTTTGTCCTTTTTATGTATCCGCCGTGGGTGGCTGAGATTACCATCTCTTCGTCAACAATCAGTTCCTCAATTGATGTTTCTGAGTACTGCTCAACAATTTCTGTCTTCCTTGCGTCAGCGTACTCTTCCTTAATTTTTTTCATTTCGTCGATCATTATGTTTTTTTGTCTTGTTTCTGAACTTAGTATGTCCTCAAGATCTTTTATGGTGAGGAGAAGTTCTTTATATTCGGAGACTATCTTGTCCCTCTCAAGCCCTGTTAGACGCTGGAGTCTCATATCAAGAATCGCTTTTGCCTGAACTTCCGAGAATGAAAATTTCTCCATAAGGCGCTTTTTCGCCACTTCGGGGTTTTCCGACGCTTTGATTAATTCTATAACTGCATCAAGATTGTCAAGGGCAATCGTCAGCCCTTCCAAGATATGCGCCCTCTCTTTGCTTTTTCTCAAGTCAAACTTGGTTCTTTTTACAACAACATCTTTTCTGTGGAGTATAAAAGCGTTAAGCATCCCCTTAAGGTCAAAGGTTTTTGGCTGGTTGCCGTCAACAGCAAGCATCTGGACGCCGAAAGTTGTCTCCATTTCTGTAAATTTATATAGTTGCTTTAAAATTATTTCGCCAATCTCTCCCCTGCCAAGTTCCAAGACGACCCTTATTCCTTCTCTGTTTGATTCGTCCCTTATGTCTGTTATCCCGCTCACTCTTTTGTCTCTGACAAGGTCTGCTATTTTTTCTATAAGGTTCGCTTTGTTGACCTGATAAGGTATTTCCGTAATTACTATCGCCTCTTTGTCTTTTCTTATTTCTTCAATGTGGGCTCTCGCCCTTACTCTTATGTGACCTCTTCCGGTTTCGTAAGCGCTTTTAATTCCCTCTCTCCCCAAAATTATTCCCGCTGTGGGAAAATCAGGTCCTTTGATGTGCTTCATCAGTTCAGCATTTGATATGTCAGGGTTTTGAATCTGGGCGATAACCCCGTCGCAAATCTCAGCAAGGTTGTGCGGCGGTATGTTTGTCGCCATTCCAACCGCGATTCCAGAACTTCCGTTGACCAAAAGGTTAGGAATCATTGCAGGAAGGACTACCGGCTCTTTTTCCTCTCCGTCGTAATTTGGCACGAAGTCAACAGTCTCTTTTTCTATATCCGCGACCATTTCGTGGGCGATCTTCGCCATTCTTATTTCGGTGTAACGCATCGCCGCGGGGGCATCGCCGTCTATTGAGCCAAAGTTTCCCTGTCCGTCAACAAGCGGGTGGCGCATAGAAAAATCCTGCGCCATTCTGACTATAGAGTCATAAACAGCGGCGTCTCCGTGTGGGTGAAATTTACCCATAACATCTCCCACGATTCTCGCCGATTTTTTGTAGGGCTTTCCCGCGTGGTTCCCAGAAATATACTGGGTGTAAATTATCCTTCTGTGAACGGGTTTTAATCCGTCCCTCACATCTGGAAGGGCTCTTCCAATTATTACGCTCATAGCGTAATCAAGATAACTCTTTTTTAATTCGTCTTCTATGTTTATGTAGGTAGGCCTGTCAAAAAGTTCGCCTTCTTTTATCATTTTCATCCTCAAATATCAAGATTAGTTACATTAAGGGCGTTTTCTTCAATGAATTTTCTTCGTGGCTCTACTTCGTCGCCCATAAGCGTTGAAAACAGCGTTTCTGCTTCTACTCCGTCTTCAATGGTTACTTTCAGCAATTTTCTTCTTGCGGGATTCATCGTCGTTTCCCACAACTGCTCGGGGTTCATTTCTCCAAGCCCTTTATATCTTTGAATGTGGTATTTTCCTTTTATTGAATCAACCATTATTTTGAAAAGTTCCGCCTTTGTCTGAACTTCCTGCTCTTCTTCGTCTTCTTTTATTACAAAAGGCGGATTTCTGAAGTCTTCAAGTTCAAAATACAATTTTTCAAGCGTCTGGAAATCCGCGGTGTGGTGAAGCCCGTGATGAATTCTTATTGTGTGGTTGTTTTCCCCAAGATGAAGGTCTATCTCATAAAGCCCGTGTTCTTCATCGTAATGAGGCGCAGAAGTTTTATAACCCATATTTTTAAGTTTTTCGCCTAAATTTTCAACATTTGTTATGTCGGAAAAATACTTTCTTGAAAATTTTTCTTCAAAAAAGAGCGCAAGAGTTTTTTCTTGAAGCCCTTTTTTCTCAAACCTTGAAAGCACTTTTTCATATTTTTGTATTGCCTGAAGGGCTTTTCCCAGCGCTTCTCCTTCTATCATCTTTTTCTTTTTTGGCATATAAAGTTTGCACGATTGTATTGCTTTTTCAACAAAAAATTTCGTAAGTTCCTCTTCGCTTGAGATGTAATGCTCCTCTTTTCCTTTGCTCACCCTGTATAAAGGAGGCTGTGCTATGTAGATGAATCCTTTTTCAATCAATTGAGGAAACTGCCTGTAAAAAAGCGTTAAAAGGAGAGTTCTTATGTGGCTTCCATCAACATCAGCGTCGGTCATAATTATAGTTTTATGATATCTCAATTTCTCCTCTTCAAAATCCTCCCTGCCAACTCCCGCTCCAAGAGCGGAGATTATTGTTTTTATTTCGTTGTTTGAAAGCATTTTGTCAAGACGCGCTTTTTCAACATTGAGGATTTTTCCTCTTAAGGGAAGAATCGCTTGTATTTTTCGGTCTCTTCCCTGTTTTGCAGAACCTCCTGCGCTGTCTCCCTCAACAAGAAAGAGTTCGCATAAACTTGGGTCCCTCTCCTGACAATCGGCAAGTTTTCCCGGAAGGATGTCGCTGTCAAGAGCGCTTTTTCTTCTTGTCAACTCGCGCGCTTTTCTTGCCGCCTCTCTTGCCCTTGCCGCTTCCGCAACTTTACCCACAATGTTCTTTGCTACGGAAGGGTTTTCTTCAAAGTATCTTGAAAAGAAATCGTTTAAGACCCCTTCTACAAGCCCTTTAACTTCTGAATTGCCAAGTTTTGCCTTCGTCTGACCTTCAAACTGCGGGTTGGGAATTTTGACTGAAATAACGGCGGTTAAACCTTCTCTTACATCCTCCCCCGATAAGCCGATTTTGAGGTTCTTGAGAAGACCGCTGCTTTGGGCGTAATTGTTCACGCATCTGGTAAGCGCCGACCGAAAACCGGCAAGATGCGTACCCCCCTCTATTGTGTGGATGGAATTGACAAAAGAGTAAACTGTTTCGTTGTAGCCACTGTTCCATTGCACAGCGCAGTCAATTACTATTTTATCCCTTGTTTCTCTGCAAACAATCACTTTTGGATGAAGAGATGTTTTTCCTTTGTTGAGATATTCTACAAAAGCTTCAGTTCCTCCCTCATAATGAAACTCTACTTTTTTATCATCTCTCTCATCAACAAGAATTATTTTTAGCCCGCCATTCAAAAAAGCCAGTTCTCTCAATCTTGCCGAAAGAGTGTCAAAGTGAAAAGTTGTCTCCTCAAAAATCTCCGAATCGGGCTTGAATGTTATTTTTGTTCCGTGCTTTGATAGAGGATTTGGGGTGCCGGTGCGAACCAATGGACCTTTCGGAACGCCTCTTGAATAACTTTGAACAAAAACTCCGCCGTCCCTCCAAATTTCAAGGTCAAGTCTTTCAGATAGAGCATTTACAACTGAAACTCCAACGCCGTGGAGCCCTCCCGACACTTTATAAGACCTGTTGTCAAACTTTCCACCGGCGTGCAAAATTGTCAAAACAACTTCAGCCGCAGGCTTTCCCTCTTCAGGATGCATATCAACAGGGATTCCTCTTCCGTTATCCTCAACCGTAACAGATTCATCTGGGTTTACTGTAACTTTTATTTCGGTGCAATAACCGGCAAGAGCTTCGTCAACTGAGTTGTCAACAACTTCCCAAACAAGGTGATGTAAACCTTGCGAGCCGGTTGATCCAATATACATTGCCGGCCTTTTTCTTACAGCTTCTAAACCTTCAAGAACTTTTATTGATGAAGCGTCATAGCGCTGTTCCTGTTCTTTTTTGCCCATTTTTCTGCCTTTCGTTTTATTTAAGGTCTTATATTAGATTTTTTTCTATTCTGTCCTTAGCGGCATAGCAACATTTTTGCATACGCCCTCGTTTTCTTCTCTTACTGGTTCAAAAAGACATTGCGATTCAGAATTTTTCATTTTTATTTGAACCTTCTCGTCTGTAACAGAAGACAAAAAGTCAATAAAGTAGTTTCCATTAAGAGTTAATTTAACTTCATCTCCGGTGTAAGATTCGCAGGTAATAAATTCCTCTCCTTTGTCTCCTTCTTCATTTCTTGTCTCAAGGTGAACAGAGCCATCGCTTTTAAAATTAAAATAGATCGCTTTGGTTTTCACATCTGAAACATTTGATATTCTTTTTAATGTTTCAAGCATCTCCACCCTGTCAAAAACCGCAGTCACTGGAACATCGGTTGGAATAACTCTTTCGTATGCTGGAAATTTCGTATCTTTAAGTCTGCTGTACAATAGAATATCTCCCGACTTAAAGAAAATTTGGCTGTCTTTTGCTGATATATTAATTGTGTCGCTTTGGCTGAATTTTAAGGTTTCCTGAAGAACCTTTTTGGGAACAAGAAATCTTTGCTGTCCTTCTATGTTCAAATCCACTTTCCTTGAAGAAAAACTCAACCTATGAGAATCAGTTGAAACCATCGTCAGTTGCTGCGGTTCTACAATAAATAAAACTCCGTTTATTGAAAATCTTGTATCTTCAACTCCGACCGACACAAGAACTTCTTTCACAATCTGCTTGTATATATCAATAGGGAGAGAGAAGCTTTTCTCTGACGGCTCTATAAGTCTTGGAAAATCTTCTGCCGGCAAAGTGTTTAGAAAATATTCCGCTTTTTGGTCTGTTGGTTTTACCGAAAGTTTTCTTTCATCTGTAAGTTTTATATGTAGTTCTTCGCTGTCGCTGAAACCCCTTATGATTTGAGCGAAACTTTTTGCTGTAACTGTTATTGCGCCTTCTTTGATAACCTCAGAGTTGCTCATCTTCCCCCTAAATGTCACTTCAAGGTCTGATGCGGCTATTTCGCATCCTTCCGAAGCAGCGTTTAGCAAGAAATGGCTTAAAATAGGCAAAGTGCTTTTTTGTTCGACAACTGAAAGGGCATAACCAATTTCCTCAATTAAGCTTTTTGTTTTTACTTTAAGTTCCATTTTCGCTCTCCCTTAATAAAATAAAAAATTAGTTTTAGTAGTAACCAAAAAACGAGGGGAAAAATAAAATAAATACTTAAAAATGAATAAGTTAAACTCTTGAAATAGTGTTGAAAAAAAGGTGTTTTTGCTGGTAGATAAAGAGTTGAAAAATTGGTCTAAATAAAATTCACACATTATCAACACCCACTTTTCAACAAAATCTCCATTCATTTAATACAGTCCTCTCTTTAGCCCTTCAACAATCTGTTGAAAACCTTTGTCGCCCTGCATTTTGCTTTCCACTTTTTTTATTGAGTGAAGGACAGTCGTGTGATCTTTGCCTCCAAATTTTCTTCCTATCTCCTTCAAAGAAGATTTTAAAAGCTCTTTACATAAGTACATTGCAATTTGCCTTGGAAGAACTATTTCCGCTTTGTTTGATTTTTCTTTCAAATCAGATGGTTTTAGTTTGTAAGCGGCTGCAACATGTTTTTGGATCGCTTCTATTGTCAATAACCTTGTAGTCAAACCGAACTGTTTCTGAAGGGCTTCCTCCGCAAGGGATAAAGTTATCGGCTTGCCCTTGAAAGCGCTTACAGCCATCAATCTTGTAAGACAGCCTTCAAGCTCTCTAATGTTTGAATTTATGTGGCTTGCTATGTAAAGGGCGACATCGTCTGGGAGTGTGATATTTTTTCCTTCCGCTTTTTTATGGAGTATTGCTATTTTTGTTTCGAGGTCGGGCTGTTGAATTTCCGCAATCAAACCCCAAGCGAATCTCGACCTTAACCTGTCTTCAATGCCTTGAAGCTCGGAAGGCGTGCAGTCTGAAGAAATTACTATCTGTTTTTGCCCCTCATAAAGAGCGTTGAATGTATGGAAAAGTTCTTCCTGAGTTCCGGTTTTTTCTTTTACAAATTGAACATCGTCAAGGATTAAAACATCAACTTTTCTATATTTTTCCCTGAAAGATTGCTGATTCTTATGTGTTATAGAGGAGACCATTTCATTCATAAATCTTTCGGCGGATAAATAGAAGGTCACAAGATTTTTTGAATTTGCAAGCAGGTAATGCGCGATGGATTGGAGAAGATGAGTTTTCCCAAGCCCCACTCCGCCGTAAATGTAGAGCGGATTGTATTCCTTTGCAGGGTTTTGAGAAACAGCCAAACTTGTAGCGTAAGCAAATTGATTGGTATGAGTAGGAACAAAATTTTCGAAAGTGTATAACGGATTGAGCGACATCACAAACTGGGCAGTTTTTTGCTGTTTTTTCTCTGAGGAGAGCGCTTCCTGTTTTAAAACAAGTTCCTCGCCGTTTTGCAAGGAAAGGTCTAAAACAGAGACAGAGAGCCCTTCTATTTGGAGTTCCCTAACAATTTCCTCAAAAAAACCTTTGAATTCTTTTTCAATAAATGAAGCGGCAAGAGGGTTTGGATGGGTGACATAAACAACGCCGTCGTCTAACTTTATGAAAGACAAAGGCTTAATCCACATTTCAAACTGTGATTCGGGTAATCTTTTTTTTGCCTGCAGGGCAATTCTATTCCAAACTTCTTTTGCCATTTTTCCTCAAGATTTCCACACCTGTGGAAAACTTTTACTTTAAGGATATATTCTACCACAAAAGCCGAAAAAATTAAAGGATTTTTTATAGCAAAAAGACAAAATGTAACTATTTGAAAAATAATAAGTTACAATCCCAGATTTGTTATAAAAAACTTTACCAAGCGATTAGAGATTGATTAGGGAAAATGAAAAATTTATTCTATTGACGAATTTAAGGTAATTACTTTACAATTTTCTTTATAACCTTCTTGAGTATCTTTTTTCCTTCCTTCACAACAGCGTCGTTTGTTTTATTTGAATCGTCCTCTTTTTCTGCTTTTTCTTCTTCCTCTTTTTGCTCTTCTTTTTGGGCTGAAGAATCTTCACCCTGCTTGTTTTCAGGATTTGCCATCTGCTTGATTATTGATGAAAACCCAGCATCTTCCTTTTTGTATCCTGAAGGCAGGACAAAATTTGAGGGAGAAATCGCTGTCAACTGAACATCTTTGGTTGTCAAAATTGATTTACCCTGATATTTTCCGTCATTCCAATTTTCTGTTATAACTTGAACGGGAAAACCCAAAAAGCCAATTTTTGCTTCAATTTCTTTGTCAAAAACAGGGTCTCCTATTGAAAAGCCCTGATTGTGCCAATTGTGCCCGCCGAAAAGGGCAAGAACATCGTATGCGGTTGTTGAATAGTAATAGGTAACCTGCTTAGTGTGAGATTTTGTTTTCATTCCAAGTATGGAACTCTCGACATCATAAGAGATTTCAATCCTCTTTCCCGTGCAAGGAAGGGCGTTTATAACTTTTGGAGGGAGAGTGGAAACGGAAACCGATTCGTTTGTATATTTCATTTTCATTGTTTTTTGAAGGGACTGCCCAGCCTTTCCCATATCGTCAATGTTCATTTCCCAATAACTTTGGGTGTCGGGAAAAACAAAGTAAGCAATCTTTGTGTTAGCGTCTCCAAGAACATAAGTCCCTTTTTTGAAAACAATAAAATCAGTCAAGTAAACCATTTTATATTTTCCGCCCTGAGCCATCGCTTCAAATTCAACCTTATCAAAAGGTCCAAGCCCCATCTGCTTTGCTTGGGCGGCGTCTTCTTTTGAAATTTGGGATTCGGGCGCTTCCATCTTTATTTCACCTTTATATTTTATTCCTTGGGCGAAAAAGAATAGCGAGAAAGAAAAAAGAGCCAAAACTATAAATATTTTTTTCATTTTAATACCTCCAAAGAAAATATTACAAAGAATACAAGATTTTGTCAATGAGAACAAAAATTTGGAATGTTGCTAATATTGCTACATACAGGGTTTTATATTATTCGTGTGCCGGGTCGTTTAGCCTCGCCTCATTCGGCACAGGGGGGGCTGCCTCGCTCCCCCTTTTGATTTAGAACTAAATAAAGAAGCCTAAATTCTTAATTTTTATAGATTTATACCCAAATATAAACCAAAAATCCTTAAATTATTCGCTTTTTGTTCCTCGTGGAACATTTATTAAAATGGTGGCAAAGGGGTCTTCTATCTTTAATCTTTGCTCAAAGTTATATTTATTAAGAAGTGCGCAATATTCCTTCTCTTTCTCACTTCCGGTAAAAACAATAAATTTTCCTTGAGGGTTGAGTTTCAAATGCGCGCCTTTTGCTATTTTTGATGTGATTTTTACCCCCCGCAGGGTTATAGTAGAAAAAGAAATATTTGTGTCCTTAAAATATTCCTCGGCGCTTTTTGTGACGACTTTTACGGGAAGGTTAAGAGAAATTGCGGCTTTAATTAGAAAACCTGCCTTTTTCTGCGATGGCTCAAGCAGTATCCAGGTTGTTTTTTCGCAAAGAATTGAGAGAGGCAGTGCAGGTATTCCGGAGCCGCTTCCAATATCAAGGCATTCCCCCTCCTCCACATAATCAACAATTTTTAAAAGAGGATTAATTCCCTTTCTCAAAGCCTCTTCTTTGTCTTTAAAGGAAGTTATATTGAATTTCTCCTTGAAATGAAAAAGAAGTGAAAGATATTCATCTATTTTCTTTCTTTTTTCAGGGTTGAGGGAGAAGAAATTCATTTTTTCCTTCTTTTTTCTATTTCAATTCTTAAAAGCGAAAGAGCAGCAGGAGTAACGCCGGGAATCCTTGAAGCGCTCAAAAGCGTCTCGGGTTTAGCCGCGCTCAGTCTTTCAACCATTTCCCTTGATAGCCCGGCAATTTTTTGGTAGTCAAGATCTTTTGGAAGTTTTACATAAAGCGCCGCCTCAATTTTCCTTGCTTCTTCGGCGAACCTCTTTCGGTAACCTTCGTTCCTGATTTCCGAAAAAAGGTAATTTTTCATAAAAGGATTTTCTATCGGAAAATCGTTTAACAAACTATTCTCTAACGAACTCTCCCTTTTTACGGCTTCAAAACAATTTCCCCCTTTTGTTTTGTGTTTCTTTAGCGCGCCAACCCACTTTCTAAAACTATTTTCCCATTCCTCTCTAAAGATTTTTTCTTCTTCGGGAATAAGGTTCTCTTCTTCTGCATATTTGCTCAGCCGCCGGTAAGCGGTATGTCTGTCAAGGAGCATCCTGTACTCAGCCCTTGATGTGAAAAGGCGGTAAGGTTCAAGAACTCCTTTTAAAACAAGATCTTCAACCATCACCCCAAGATAACTTTCGCTTCTTTGAAGTCTGAAGGGAGCCTTGCCTTTTAATTTTTTAATAATGTTGTATGCGGAGTAAAGCCCCAACCCTGCTGCCTCTTCGTAACCTGTTGTTCCAATCACCTGACCGGCGAAATAAAGCCCGTCAATTCCCTTTAGCGAAAGGTCAAAATTCAAATTGGTGGGTTGAATAAAATCGTATTCTACGGCATAGCCATAAACTTCCACTTTTGCTTCCTCAAGACCGGGAATTGTCCTGATAAATTCATCCTGCGCTTCAACAGGAAGGGATGTGGAAATCCCGTTTGGGTAAACAAGGTCGGAATCTACACCGTCGGGCTCAATAAAGACCTGATGCCTTTCGTGGTGCGGGAATTTTACAATTTTATCCTCAAGCGAAGGGCAGTATCGGGGTCCTATTCCCTTTATCAAGCCCTGAAATAGCGGGGATTTGTCAAGGAATTTGTTGACAACCTGCTTTGTCTTTTCTGTCGTGTAAGTCACATAACAGCAGGTTTGAGGAAGGAGAGGGAATGGCTTAGAATAAAGGGAAAACGGCTCTGGGGTTCTATCGCCCTCCTGCTTTTCAAGAATTTCATAGTTTATTGAGTCTTTTTTTAATCTTGCCGGCGTTCCGGTTTTTAATCTTGAAAGCGATATTCTCAATTTTTCAAGGGATAGAGAAAGTTGCTTTGACGGGGGTTCGCCTACTCTTCCCCCATCTTTGACGCTCATTCCCGTAAAAAGTTTTCCCCTCAAGAAAGTTCCCGCGGCAATTATGCAGTTTTTTGTTTTAATAAAAGTTCCGTCCTCAAGCCAAACTCCCCTTACGGAAGAAGAAGATTCAATTGAAACGGCTTCCCCTTCCAATATTTCAAGGTTTTTGAATGCACAAAGCGCATAGATTGCCTCTTGAGAATATCTGTTTCTGTCAGATTGACATCTTAAACCCTGAACTGCGGCTCCTTTGCTTGAGTTCAAAATCCTGAACTGGATACCGCTCTTGTCGGCAATTTTTGCCATCAACCCGCCCAAAGCGTCAATTTCTCTTACAAGATGTCCCTTGCCAACTCCTCCAACGCTCGGATTACAGGACATCCGTCCAATGAAATCTTTTCTTTGCGTTACAAGGGCGACAGAAAAACCCGCTTTTGCCAAAATATAGGATGCTTCAACCCCGGAGTGTCCCCCGCCAATAACAACGGCGTCAAAATTTAGTCTTCTCATTTGCCAATGCAAAAATCTTTAAAAATGGAATCGTAAATGATTTCAAGCGACTCCGTTTTAAAAAGTTCATCTATTTCAAAAAGAGCCCTTTTTAAAAAATCTGAGGCGGAAACTTCGTCCCTTTGTTTTATTGATATGAACGCATCTTTTACAAATCGGGCTGTTTTTTGCACAGTCATCATCTCTCGCTCATCAAGAATCAAAAGTTCACCTTTAGGTAAAGATGCCTTTAGCGAGGAAATGACCATTTTTATAAGTTTTTCAATTCCAAAACCGCTTAAATTACTAATCTCAACCACATTTTCAGGAAGAGACTTTTTTTTGTAAAGGTCTTTTTTCGTCGCAACTTTTATTATTTTCTTGCCTTTCAAAAAGGAAAGCGCCTCATCGTCGCTTTTTCTCCAACCCTTTTTTCCATCAAAAAGAAAGAGAACAAGATGAGCGCCTTCTGCCACTTTTATTGCTTTTTCGATTCCCGCTTTTTCAATTTTTTGGGATTTTTTCCTTGCTCCAGCCATATCGAGAAAAATTACCGGCAGTCCGTCAATTTCAAGTTTTTCCTCAAGAATATCTCTTGTGGTTCCGGGGTGCGGTGTTACGATCGCCCTCTCCCTTCCAAGAAGGTTGTTGAAAAGGGAAGATTTTCCTGAATTGGGAGCACCAAAAATGGCTACCTTAAATCCCTCTTTGACCTGTCTGCTTCTTTCTGAGATTTTAAGAAGGTGGTCTATTTGCTTTTGCAAAGGGGACAATTCCTCTATCCACTTATTTATGTCTTCTTGGGGAACTTCCTCAGGGAAATCAATCCTTGCTTCCCAGCGGGCGAGAATTTCAATAATTGTTTCTGAAAGAGATTTCAATTCCCTTTCAATAATTTCCTGTGAAGCATAAACGGCAGAAGACTCTTTCAGTGTCTGTGCCTCCATAACCTTTTTAAGCCTTCGCGCCTCTTTCAAAGAAATTTTTCCGTTGATAAAAGCCCTAAAAGAGAATTCTCCGTTTTTTGCTTTTCTTATTCCAAAAGATTCAAGGGATGAGGACAAGATCTTAAGAACCGTTTCCGCTCCGTGGCAATGGAATTCGACGACATCTTCTCCAGTGTAAGAATTTGGCTTTTTGAAAAAAATTGCAACGATATCATCTATCGTATTCCCTTTCAAATCAAGCAGTTTTCCTCTGACGGCTGTTTTATGGGTTTTCATAAGAGAAGAGTGGCGGTCAAAAATTTTTTCTACCGCCTTTTTGGTAAGCTCCCCGGAGACTCTCACAACCCTCAGCGCTGAGCGCCCCGGGAAAGTCATTTCTCCGTAGATTGTATCCAGTATATCCATTTTTTAAGATGGTCGGGAAGGGCCCTTGGGGGTTGATTTTTTGTTTTTCTGGTTCATTAAGGCTCTTTTTTCCACCTGCTTGTTTATTATGTATTGCTGTCCCATTGTCAGAATATTGTTGGTAAGCCAGTAAAGCGTAAGCCCCGCAGGCGCCCAGAGGCAGAACCAAGTGAACATAATGGGCATAAAATATAAAAGAAATTTTTGGCTTGTCTCAATCTGTTGTGTTGATGTCATTTTTGTAGATAAAAGCATAGAAATTCCCATCAAAATTGGTGTGATGTAAAGCGGGTCGGGGAGAGATAAATCTTTGATCCATAGCATAAAATGGGCTCCCCTTAAAT
>JAAZNT010000405.1 GCA_012798145.1 Thermoanaerobaculaceae bacterium
CAAGAGAAATTGGAAATTTCTATATTGGTAAAAAATAATGCTTTGTGATCTTTCTTGCGCAGAAAAGGTTTGGGCGGTCGTTCGCAGCAAACCACACAAAGAGGTATTTGTCAGGGATTTTCTTCTAAAAGATGGATTTGAGACATATTTTCCTATGATTTCTGAAAGGGGAAAAGAAGAAAAATCAAAGCCGCTTTTCCCCGGATATCTCTTTGTGAAAATTTCTCCAAGGTTTGAACTTTCTTACGTCAAGAAAACGCTAAACATTTTGTGTCCTCTTATGTTTAACGAAAACCTTGCCGCGATAGAAGAATCTCTTATTTGCGAGTTCAAATTAAAAGAGAACGAAAAAGGCGTGATTGCTGTTGAAAAACCTCATCCATTCAAAAGAGGCGATGTGATAAGAATAAAAGAGGGCTCTTTTGCTGGGATAGAGGCGGTTGTTATTGAATATCTTCCGGAGAAGGAAAGAGTGAGACTTCTCCTTGATTATTTTGGAAGAGAGATTCGGATGGAGACTCCTGAGTCTCTTCTGAACTGATTTCTGTTAAAACAAATTAACAATTTAAGAGCGGAGCTTTAAAAAATGAAAAACCAAAATAATGTGAAAAGTGTGAAAATTGCGGTCGCAATTCTTGCTGGCGGTTCAGGAACAAGACTTTGGCCATTAAGCAACCCAAATATGCCAAAACCATTTATACCGCTTGGCGAAATTGGAACATTGTATGATGAAGCTGTCAAAAGGGCTTTCTCTCTTTCGCCGGAAGCTGTAATGACAGTCGCTTCTGAAAAACTGCTGCCCTTTTGCAAAAGGGATGGAGTCGCGCTTCTTAAAGAGCCATGCGCAAAAAATACCGCTCCTGCTGTCGCTCTTGCGGCGCAATATGTAAAGAAAAAAATTGGAAAAGATGCAGTTTTAGTTGTTCTTCCGGCAGACCATTCAATTCCAGACATTGAAAAATTCAGGGAAAGATTCCTCTTGCTTGCAGAAATTGCGAGGAAAAATGACGGATTTGGCTTGATTGGCATAAAGCCAACTTATCCTGCGACGGGCTATGGTTACATTGAAGTCGGCGAAAAAGAGGGAAGTGGATTTAAAGTTAAATCATTTAGAGAAAAACCGGATTTTACTACGGCGGAAAGAATGATAAAAAGCGGAAATTTCCTCTGGAATTCAGGAATGTTTGCATTTCCGGTTGATGTCCTTGAAAACCAGATGTCAAAACATTGTCCAGATTATTTAAAAAAAGCGGAAAAATGTATAGAAAAAGGCGATGAGAAAGGTTTTTTTGAATTAAAGCCCGATTCAATAGACTACGCATTGATGGAAAAAGCAGAAAGGGTCTATGTGGTTGAAAGCGATTTCAGATGGTCAGATGTGGGCAACTTCAAGTCTCTTTATGAAATACTTCCAAAAGACAAAGATGGCAACGCAGTCATAGGAAAACCAAAAATTGAAAACTGCAGAAACTGCCTAATCATTTCAGACAGAGAAGAGACGATTGCAAGAGAACTTGATTCTGTTGTGTTTGTTGAATTAAAAGAAGGAACTTTATGCACAACGATTGAAAATTCAGAAGGAATAAAGAAACTTGTTGAAGAAATTTTAAAAAAGGAGAAAAAATGAAGGGCGTAATTCTTGCAGGCGGAACAGGTTCGCGTCTCTATCCTCTGACAAAAGTTACGAACAAACACCTTTTGCCAGTGGGGAAAAAACCGATGATCTATTATCCCGTAGAAAAATTTACAGAAATTGGAATTGAAGAAATTCTAATTGTCACAGGAACAGAGCATATGGGCGATGTTGTCAGTTTGCTTGGTTCTGGAAGAGAATTCAATTGCAGGTTCACATATAAAGTTCAGGATGAAGCGGGCGGGATTGCACAGGCGCTGCTTCTTGCGGAAAACTTTGCGGGAGGAGATTCTGTTTCGGTAATTTTGGGAGACAACATATTTGAAGATTCCCTAAAAATGATGGCTGAAAACTTCATAAAAAACCAAAAAGAGAAGGGCGCAAGGATAGCGTTGAAAAAAGTTGGGGATCCTCAAAGATTTGGCGTTGCAACATTAAAGGGCGACAAAGTAGTAAAAATTGTTGAGAAACCGAAAGAGCCGGAATCTGATTACGCCGTTACAGGAATTTATTTTTATGACGCAACTGTTTATGAAATAATCAAAAAGCAGAAGCCAAGCGGAAGGGGAGAACTTGAAATAACAGATGTCAATAATGCATACATTGAAAGAAATGAACTGCAGTACGATTTTTTAAGTGGCTGGTGGACAGACGCAGGAACCTTTGAAAGTTTGAAGACGGCTAATGAACTTTTGGAGGGAAAAAATGATTGAAGGAGTTAAAATCAAAAATTTAAGAGTGATTCCCGACGACCGCGGGGAACTTATGGAGATTTTAAGAAACGATGATGATATGTTTGAAGAATTTGGGCAAGTTTATCTTTCAACGACTTATCCGGGAGTGGTGAAAGCATGGCACTATCACAAACTTCAGAAGGACAATTTTGCCTGCATAAAGGGAATGGTTAAGCTTGTCCTTGCAGACACAAGAGAAAACTCCCCAACAAAAGGGGAAATAAATGAGTTTTGCATAGGAGAACGCAACCCTCTCCTTGTCCAAGTGCCGATAGGGGTTTATCACGGATGGAGATGTCTTGGTGCTGAGGAGGCGTTTGTCATCAACATTCCAACAAAATCTTACAACTACAAAGAGCCCGATGAGTACAGACTTCCCGCCCACAACAACGGCGTTATAAATTACGACTGGTCGGTTAAAGACAGATAAAATTGAAGAAAAGAATCCTTCTCTTAGGTGCAAACGGAATGTTTGGCAGAGACGCCAAAATTTATCTTGAAAATTGCGGCTATGATGTAATTCCAGCCGATGTCCCTGAAGTTGATATAACAGAAGAGAAGCAATTTGGGCAATTCTTTTCTCTTAGCAATCCCGATATTGTCTTAAATACCGCGGCTTTCACAGATGTTGACGGCGCCGAGAAAAAAAGAGAAGAAGCG
>JAAZNT010000406.1 GCA_012798145.1 Thermoanaerobaculaceae bacterium
GGTTTAAGTTCTTTCTTGGGCGCAGGTTGAGGTGCTGGTTGCTGAGTTTCTTGGCAAAGCGAAGAGAGCGAGAAAATTGTGAAAATCAGGATGACGAAAACTAAACCGATTCTTTTCATTTTACTACCTCCTAAAAAATCAAAAAGTAATTATACAACTTTATTCACTTTTGTCAATACAACTTGAAGTCTGACTTAAATATCAATGAAGATTTTGCTACTTTTGGGTTCTTAATCTATAATTGTTTTCTGGAGGATGTTTTGGATAAGTTTATTGTTATCGGCGGAATTCCTTTAAAAGGCGAAATCTCTGTAAGAGCGGCAAAAAACGCACTTCTTCCCTGCCTTGCGGCTTCATTGCTGACTTCGGAAAAGATTATTTTTGAAAGAACATCTTTGCTTGTTGACATTTTTTCTATGATTTCCCTTCTTGAGCATCTTGGCGTAAAAATAGAGGGAAAAGTTGGAGAATCTATAACATTAAAGGCAGATGAAGTCTCATCTCTTGTTGCGCCATACGATTTAGTGAGAAAAATGAGAGCAAGCGTGCTTGTTTTGGGTCCCCTTCTTGCCCGGTTTAAGAAAGCAAAAGTATCTCTTCCGGGAGGATGCGCAATTGGCGCGAGGCCGGTTGACCAGCACATTAAAGGATTGAAAGCGCTTGGAGCGGAAATAGATTATGAAGAGGGCTACATCGTAGCAAAATGCGATGAGTTAAAGGGGGGAGATATCTTTTTTGACAAAGTGACGGTTGGAGGGACGCAGAATATTTTGATGGCATCTGTCTTGGCGAAAGGAAGGACTACGATAGCAAACGCAGCAAGAGAGCCAGAAGTGGTTGACCTTGGCAATCTTCTAAAAAAAATGGGGGCAAAAATTGAAGGACTTGGGACCGACAGAATAGTTGTTGAAGGAGTTGATGAATTGAAAGGTGGCGTTCACAACCCGATTCCAGACAGGATTGAGTGCGGAACATTTCTTGCCGCTGCTGCTGCCACAAAAGGAAAAATAAAGGTGAAGGATTGCAATCCAATTCACTTGGAAGCGTTTTTAATGAAACTTGAAGAAATGGGCTATGAGGTTGTTTCAAATGAAAATTCAATTTTTCTTAACGGAGAAAAGGAAGTCAATTCTGTTGACATAACAACATCCCCATATCCGGGTTTCCCGACTGATTTGCAGGCTCAGTTTGTAGCGCTTTTGACGCAAGCGGTTGGAACAGCGACGGTGAGAGAAGAAATCTTTGAGACAAGGTTTATGCATATTCCTGAACTTCAAAGACTTGGAGCAGACATAAAACTTGAGGGAAACGCCGCTGTCGTAAAAGGGAAAACTTCTTTGAAAGGTGCTCCTGTGATGGCTTCAGATTTGAGGGCATCGGCAAGTCTTGTGATCGCCGGGCTTGTGGCAAAAGGGAAAACAATTATCAACAGAATTTATCATCTTGACAGGGGATACGAAAAATTTGAAGAAAGACTTCAATCTTTGGGCGCGAGAATTGAAAGAATAAAATGAAAAACATTTTGGTTTTCGCTACAACAAATTTCGGTAAAGAAAAAGAGATAAGGACTATTCTTGGAAAAATTGAAAATTTTGAATTAAAATTTCTGAATCAATTTAATGAGATGAAGATAGAGCCGCCTGCTGAAGAGGGCTCATCATTTGAGGAAAACTCTCTTATAAAAAGCAGATACTACTCCAAATTTTTTAGCGAGCATTTTGTCGCAAGCGAAGATTCCGGCTTAATGGTTGAATTTCTCAATGGCGCCCCCGGCATATATTCTGCAAGAATAAACTCATTAAAAACAGATGAGGAAAAAGTTGAACTAATTCTCAAAATGATGAACGGAGTCCCTATAAACAAAAGAGACGCTAAATTTGTTTGTGTCGTTTCCTTGGTTAACCCTTTTGGAGAGATAGAAGTTTTCAAAGGAGAAATTTTTGGAAAGATAAGTTTTGAAGCAAGAGGAAAAAATGGCTTTGGATATGACCCAATATTTATTCCAGATGGTGAATTTAGAACATTTGCAGAAATGAGTGAAGAAGAGAAAAATTCAATTAGCCACAGAAAAAAAGCGCTTTTAAAACTCAAGGAGCATTTGATTTGGAAGAGATAGTTAGACTGGTTTCTGATTTCAGAAGCTATCTTGAGAACGAAAAAAGATTTTCGGCTCATACTGTTAGAAACTACATCTCCGATATTGAACAATTTGCGGAATTTTTAAGAAAGGTTTTTCCTGATGGAACAGATGTGGAAAAAATTGATGTTGTTGTTTTGAGAGGATTTTTGGGTTATCTTCACTCAAAAGAACTTGACAAAAGGTCTATTATGAGGAAACTTGCCTCAATAAAGTCTTTCTTTAAGTTTCTATTGAGAGAGGGAAGAATAGCGTCCAATCCAGCAAAAATAATCCACTCTCCAAGAGTTTCAAAAAATATTCCAAGAGTTATGACAGAAGAGGAAGCGCAAACAGTAATTGAAACCCCGGTATTTAATGAAGAGAATAAAACAAAAAATGGAAGGTTGAAGTTTTTAAGAGACTTAGCGATTCTTGAAATGCTTTACGCTACAGGATTAAGGGCTTCTGAACTTGTTTCTTTGAAGTGGGAAAATGTTTTTTTTGAGGACAGAATTGTAAGGATTTTTGGAAAAGGGAATAAGGAAAGAATAGTTCCTTTTGGTGAAAACGCAGCCTCTTCTCTTAAAAGATACCTTGAGGAAAAGAGGAAACTCAATATTGATTCTGAATTCATCTTTATAAATTTAAGAGGTGGAAAACTGACGCCACGCTCTTTGCAAAGGATAGTTGAAAAATATTCACAGGAGCTTTTAAGCGGAAAGAGAGTTACGCCTCACACTTTTCGTCACACTTTTGCGACCCACCTTCTTTCAAGAGGAGCAGATTTAAGGACGATTCAGGAGCTTTTGGGGCACCAGAGTCTTTCTACAACCCAGAAATATACCCATATTGCGGCTGTGGAATTAAAAAAGATCTATGAAAAAGTTCATCCAAGAGCCAAGAGAAAAAAATTCGGAGAAGAAGATGAGTGAGATTTTAGAAAAAATCAGCGAAATTATTGTTCAGGGAGGGAAAATAATAAAAGAGAGCCATCTTAAAGGGAAAACAGGAGTCGAACTCAAAGCGAGGAACGATTATGTAACAGACACCGACAAGGCGGTTGAAAAATTTATCAAAGAAGAACTTGAAAAATGTTTCCCCAAGATTCCCCTTTTAACAGAGGAAGTTTTGTCAAACTCCACAGGGCAGGAGAAAATCTTCTTCTGCCTTGACCCCCTTGACGGAACTAACAATTTTGTTCACGATGTCCCAATTTTTTGCACTTCGCTTGCGGTTGTGGAAGGAGGAGAAGCCAAAATAGGTGCTGTCTATGATCCGATTCACGATGAACTATTTACTGCGGTGAAAGGTAAAGGCGCTTTCTTAAACGGAAAAAGAATCTCAACTTCAAAAAAAGTTGAATTGGATTCGGCATTTGTGGCGACAGGTTTTCCTTTCAGAGAAAGAGGAAGAGTGAGCGAATACCTTAGTGGATTTGAAAAAGTTATAAACTCAACAGGAGGGATAAGGAGATGCGGTGCAGCGGCGATAGATTTATGCTATACCGCATCCGGTCGGTTTGATGCTTTCTGGGAATTTGGGCTAAAACCTTGGGATATTGCGGCAGGAAAAGTTATTGTGGAGGAGGCGGGCGGAGCAGTATATGATGTTTACGGTGGAAAACTTGATCTTTTCAAAGGCGACATTCTTGCCGCCTCAACCGAAGAATTGGGAATTAAACTTGCGGGGCTTTTAAAATGAATAGCAAGAAATCGGGTTTCGTTGCTCTTTTTGGCGAAACGAATGTTGGGAAGTCAACCCTTGTCAACACCGCGGTGGGAGAGATAGTGTCAATAGTGACTCCAAAACCTCAAACAACGAGAACTGCGATTAAGGGAATATACAATGATGAGAGAGGGCAAATAGTTTTTGTGGACACTCCCGGAATTCATAAGCCAAAAGGGAATCTTGGGAAAATGATGGTGAGAATCGCTTACGAATCCTTAGAGGGAATTGATCTGCTGATTTTGATGTTTGATGCATCAAAACCGTTAAAAATTGACAAAAGAACCTCTAAAGAGTTTGAAAATGCAACCTGCCCCAAGTTTATTGTTCTCAATAAAATTGATCTTATAAAGGATAAAAGAGAGCTTCTGCCGAAGATTGAAGAAATAAGCAATTTTTTCAAAGAAACTGAGATTTTCCCAATTTCTGCGGTCAATGTGGAAGATGTAAGAAAACTTCTTGACAAGATTTTTGAGCGTCTTCCTTTTGGAGAGCCTCTTTATGACGAAGAAATTTATTCAGACATAATGGAAAAACAGCTTGCTGCAGAGATAGTTAGAAAACACCTTTTTATGGCTTTAAAACAGGAGATCCCATACACTACTGCTGTTTATGTTGAAAAGTTTGAGGAGCCCCAAAATGAAAGACAAAAGGTCTTCATATCTGCGGTGATATTAATTGAAAAGAAAAGCCACAAGCCGATAATTATAGGAAAAGGCGGGCAGGGGATTAAAAAAATAGGAATCTCGTCAAGAATAGAACTTGAAAAAATTTTGGGGCGAAAAATTGACTTAAGATTGTTTGTAAAAGTAAAGCCAGATTGGGAAAACGATCCCCAAATTTTAAGAGAATTGGGGTTGAGGTAAAAGATGGAAAAGATAAGCGCAATTATTCCCGCGGGCAACGAAGAAGAAAACATAAAAGGGGCTATAGAAAGCGTCTTGTGGGCAGATGAAATCTTTGTGGTTGTTGATGAAGAAAGCAACGACAAAACTTTTGAAATAGCAAGCTCCTTTGGAGGAAAAGTCAGAGTCGAAAAACACGAATATGTTTATTCTGCTCTTCAGAAAAACTGGGCGATTCCAAGAGCAAAGTATGAATGGATTTTTTTGCTTGATTGCGATGAAAGACCAAATGACAAACTTGTTAAATCAATAAAAGATGAACTTGAAAAACCCGAATATGATGCTTATGAAATAAAAAGAAGAAATTTCTTTCTCGGAAAAATTCTAAAATTTGGCGGATTGTCAAACGATAAAGTTGTAAGACTTTTCAGGAGAGAATTAAGATATGAAGACAAAAGGGTTCACGCAGAAATTGTAGGGTTCAGTAAACTTGGGAAATTAGAGGGATTTTTGGTTCACCATACATTCAAAGATTGGGATTCATATCTTGAGAAACTTAACAGGTATTCTATTTGGGGGGCAGAACAGGCGCTACTGAATAATCAAAAAGCGGGGCTTGTAAATATTCTGTTAAGGCCTCTTCACCGTTTTATAAAGCAGTATTTTTTAAGGCTCGGTTTTCTTGACGGAATTCCCGGAGCAGTTAACGCCTCTCTGGGAGCATACTCGGTTTTTCTCAAATACAGCATTCTTTATCACCTTAAAATGAAAAGCGAATCCCCAAAAGAAAAAGAAGCGAAATAAATCAAAATGAAAATTAACAAGTAGCGATTGTTAACTTGTTGATTATACAAGGGATAATGGCTTAAGTTGTTAGAATGCCAAAAACACTTGACAAATTCAAAAAGGATTGATACCATAAAAGGGTATGTTGAAAGGAGGTGATTTGCGATAGAGAAGAAAGGAAAAAGATTGTTTGTGGGTAATTTTTGGAAAAAATTTTTCTATAAGGAGGTTACGGAGGTGACTAAAATGAAGAATGCACTCAAATGGAGTGCCCTAATTGTTGTTTTGGCATTGGTAGCATCACTATCACTAA
>JAAZNT010000407.1 GCA_012798145.1 Thermoanaerobaculaceae bacterium
GTAACAGTAAAAGTTCCGCCTTTGAGAGAAAGAAAGGAGGATATTCCTCTTTTATCACGCCACTTCCTTACAACATACTGCCAGAAGCTTGGGAAGCATTATGCAGGAATAGAAAAAAGCGCTCTTGATGTTCTAACAGAATACAATTGGCCGGGAAATATCAGACAGTTAAAAAATGAGATGGAAAGAATTGCTATACTTCTTCAGGAGGGGGAGACGGTTACATCTGACAGAATTTCAGAGGTCATTCACCAAGCGGTTTTGATGAAATCTCCTTCCGATTCTAAAAGTTTGAAAGATGTTCTTGAAACAGTTCAACAGAGGATGGTAATTGACGCGCTGTCAAAATATAAATGGAACAAGACAAAAGCCGCTGAGGAACTTGGGATTACAAGAAGAGGTCTTTTAAAAATGATTGAGCGGATGGGGCTTGACAGAAGGAAAAAGAAGAGATAATCGCCGTGAATAAAAAAGTGCTTAATATACCTAACATTTTAACACTTTTCAGGATTTTTCTTGTTCCTTTTATTGTGGTTGTTCTTCTGACAAAATTTCAATTTGAAAAATGGTTTTATTTAAACAGGGAAACAATCGCAGTTCTTTTGATCATTTTGGCTTCTATAACCGATATACTTGATGGTTATTTGGCAAGGAAGAGAAAAGAAATTACAACTTTGGGACAACTTCTTGATCCAATAGCAGACAAACTCCTTGTTTCGTCTGTCCTTATTTCTCTTGTTGATATGCAACTTGCTCCCGCCTATCTTGTTGTGATAATAATTGCAAGAGAATTTGCAGTTACTGGAATAAGGATGGTCGCAGCGATTAATCAAGTTGCCATCCCAGCCGGAAAACTTGGCAAGATCAAGATGGTGACAGAAGTTATAGCGATGTGCCTTATAATATGGGGTAACCAAAAAGAATGGGAAATTGTGCTTGACACAGGCAAGATTATTCTTTATTTGGTGGCTGTGGTGGCTTTGGTTTCTCTTGTTGAATACATCTGGATCTTCTTAAAGAAAGTTGATTTATTTAAAGAGAACCCCCCAAAACAATGAGAATAAAAAATTAGTATGAGAGAGAAAATATTCAGATTCAGCGCAAAGGTTTTCGGAGAAAACTACAAAACAGTTTTTTGGGTCGTTGGCGTTTTATTTTTGCTTATGGGAATTTACCTTGCGGTAAATCCTCCTAAAGTTGAATCTGATATTTTGAGTCTTCTTCCTCAAAGAGATCCCGTTGTTCAGGAATTCAAATCAGCGCTTGAAGATTTCAAAAGCATTGACCATCTTTTCATCCTTGTTGAAATGGGTAAAGAAGAAGAAAGCATTGAAGATTATTTTGATTATGTTGACGAGTATGTAGAAAAATTAAAGCAAAGCGGTATGGTTTCAAGCGTTGAATATAGAATCCAGGACTTTGAGCCAGCAATAAAAGATTTGGCGCCATACGCTTTTTTATATCTTGATGTTGAAGAGCTTGACAAAATCTCTAAAGCGTTTTCAAAAGAAGAAATAGAAAAAAGTATTGCAAAGGACAAAGCCTCTTTATCAAGCCCATCCTCTTTTTTGGAAAAACAACTGATCAGGTATGATCCGCTCTCTCTCCTTCCTCTTCTGAAGGGACATTTTTTAGGAAAGACCAGAAGATTGAATCTTGATCTGACGACAGGTTATTATCTTTCCAAAAAATCTGAAAAGCCGAGTCTTCTTATAATGGCAAGGCCTGTAGAGCCTGCGCAAAACATAGTATTCGGCAAGAAACTTTTGAAAAAACTTAAAGAAATAGAAAATGAACTTGCAGAAGAATATCCCGAAACTCATGATTTAAAATTCTCCTACGGTGGAGGATATGCAATAAACCAATCCGATTCTTCTCTTGTTGTGAAAGACGCTATTTACAACACAACATCATCATTAGTTCTTGTCCTTCTAATAACATTTCTTGCTTTTAGGGCAAAGAGTGCCCTTGTTTATGGTTGGCTTCCGTTGCTATCTGCTCTTTTTGTTACTCTTTTTGTTATGAAAGTTTTTGGCGGGACGATAAATTCTGCCACTGCTTCAATTGGGGCTCTTTTGATAGGATTGGGGATAGATTTCAGCACTGTTCTTTATGGAAGATTTATCAACGAAAGGAAAAGTGGCGAATCTCTTGAAAATTCAATAGAAACAACTATGGTCCACACTTTTAAAGGTGTTTTTGTTGGGGCTATAACCACGATGGCAACATTTTCCGCTATGCTGGCAAACCCCTTTAGTGGTATGAGACAAATAGGAATACTTGTCAGTGCGGGAATATTCTTGGTTCTTCTTTTGAATTATGTTTTATTTCCGCCGATGCTCACTTTCCATTATCATTACAAAAAAAGAAAAGGCAAAGAGCAAAAACTTAGAGTTCACACTTACCTTATTGAAAAGATTGCAGACTTTTCCTCAAGTTATCCTGTTTTGACATTGATAATTATTTCCATAGCAACTCTTTTTGCTATGTATTACGCAAAAAATATTTCGCTTGATGATAGCGTTCAAGCGTTAAGAAGCCCTAATAATGAGGGATTGCTTGTAACAAGAGAAATTAACAGCAGATTTGGTGCCTCTTTCACATATATGATGGTTACGATAGAAGGTTCGTCGCCATTTGAGATTTCGGCAAAAGCAAAGAAAGTTGCCGACGCGCTCGAACCTCTGAGAGGCGACGGAAGAATATTATTTACAGATTCACTTTCAACCTATCTTCCAACAGAAGAAAAACAGAAAGAAATAATTGCTCAAATTGAAAAACTGAAAGATGAAGGTTTTAATTACGAAAGGATTGAAAAAGATTTCTTAGAAGCGTGCAACAAAAACAATTTTGACCCAACTTACTTTAAAGATTTTCTTGACGCCTTAAAGAAGATGTTGAACCCAGAAATATTGACTTACGAAAGATTGTCCCAAAGCCCACTTGGAGGATATCTTGAAAAGTTTATGGTAAAAAAGGGTGAAGAGAAGTTCCGAGGCGTCGTTTATGTTTATATCTCTGAAGCTTACAAAAGGAGCGAACCAAACGGGCTTATTGCTGCTGTAAAATCTGTTTGCCCTGAAGCGATTGTAACCGGCATTAATCGTTTGAGTAGAACTTTGAGAAGCGAGATGAAAGAATCAGCTTTAAAAGCTTTTATTATAGGCACGCTCTTGGTTCTTTTTATAGTATATTTGGATTTTAAATCTTTCCTTTTCTCCTTGCTTTCCCTGTCCCCTCTGTTTTTGTCAATTGTATTTCTCCTTGGCTCTATGTCAATCCTCAAAGAGCCACTTAATATGATGAATATCTTCGTTACTACAATGATTATAGGGATTGGCTCAGATTATGGAATTCATATAGTTCACAGATTTCTACAGCCCGGAGGTAAAAACATAGAAAGGGTAATTAATGAAACTTTAAAGCCAGTAATAATAGCCGCCCTGACAACTATGGCTGGTTTTGGCTCACTCTATTTTTCTTCTTTTCCGGGTTTGAGATCAATCGGGCTTGTCGCTTTCTTGGGAACACTGTTTTCATTGTTGATGTGCCTGACATTTCTTGTCGCAGTTCTTGAAATTGTTATCAGGAGAAAAAAATCGTGAAATGGGATCAATAGGATACGGTGAGATTCTCCTAATTCTTATAATTGCGCTTCTGCTTTTTGGACCAGAAAAACTGCCAGAGTTTGGAAAAGCGTTTGGCAGGGCGATAAAGGAATTTAAAAAAGCGGAAAATGAGGTAAAAAGCTTTTTTAAGGATGATAACTACTTAGAAAAGCCGGAATCATTTAACAAAGAAGAAGAAAAAATTGAAAACCAAAACAAGGATGAATAAAGAACTGACTTTAATTGAACATTTGGGAGAGTTGAGAAAAAGAATATTTCAATATTTTTTGGGGTTGATTTTAATTTTTTTTGGTTGCTCGTTTTTTGCCAAACAGATTGCGGAATACATTTTCCTTCCATATTACAAATATCTCCCCGACCCTTCGTTCAAACTTGCATATACAGGAATTGCGGATGTTTTCATTTTCTATTTTAAAATGGTTGGTGTTGTCTCTATATTTTTAAGTGCCCCTTGGCTTTTTTGGCAGTTTTGGCTTTTTATTTCTCCCGCTTTAAGAAAAAAAGAAAAGAAACTTGCCATTCCCTTTATGGCAGTCACATCTTTGCTGTTAATGGGTGGTATGCTTTTTGCGTATTTTATTGTCCTTCCTTTGACTTTTAGATTTTTTTTTGAATTGAACAAAGATTACAGAAATGTTGTTACGATCTCTTCAATATGGAATTTTGAACTCGCTATGATAATAGCGGTGGGGTTTAGTTTTGAGACTCCTATTCTTATATTCATTCTTAACTATTTAAGAATTGTAACCATAAAGTTCTTGGTAAAGAATATAAGGTGGGCGATTTTGATTGCTTTTGTTGTTTCTGCAGTAATAACCCCTTCTGGAGACCCTTTTACTCAAACAGTTGTAGCCCTTCCCATTGTGGTTTTATACCTTATGGGAATATTATTGTCTTTGATAATTCCTTCTTCAAAGAAAGAGGAAAAAGATGAAAAATAGAAAAATAAGAGTGGTTTCTCCGTCAAGCCCCTGCGATTTAAAAAAAATAGTAAAGAGCAAAGAATTTGTTGAAAATATGGGATTTGATGTTGAATTATCAGAAAATATAGGCGCAAAAAAAAGATATCTTGCAGGAAGCGACGAAGAAAGATTAAAAGATCTTGTAACTGCATTAAAAGATAAAAGCGTTGATATCTTATGGATGTCAAGAGGCGGTTATGGAAGCGCAAGACTTCTTGAAAAATTGAATAATATTGACGCTGTTTCTTCAAAGATGCTTATCGGTTATTCCGACTCAACAGCGCTTTTCTGCTGGGCTATTAAGAAAAAGAATTTAAAAATTCTTTACGCTCCTTCTTTTTCAGAGTTGTGCGACAAAAGAAATTATGATGTCAATTCTCTTTTAAATTCAATTTATGAAAAGCCATTACGGATAAAATGCAAAGGCCCTTCAAAAAAAAATAAAGAAATAAAAATTGTAGGAGGATGTTTATCAATTCTTGCATCGCTTATGGGGACTCCACATTTCCCAGAAATTGAAGGCAAATATCTTTTGTTTGAGGATATAAACGAACCTATGTATAAGTTGGACAGAATGTTTATGCAATTGAAACTTGGGGGAATTTTTCAAAAAGCGGAAGGAGTGATTCTTGGTTCTTTTAGTAATATTGAAGGAGGGAATTACAGATCTATTGTTTCTCTTTTAAGGGATTTTATGGGAAATGAAAAACCACTAATAATCAATTCAAAGATAGGGCATTGTCCCGGCAAGATTACTCTACCTTTTAATGTCAGCGCAGAATGGGATGGAGAAAAATTGTGTTTCTTTTCTTGACCCCACTCTTGAAATTTTATTTGTTTTGATGTATAAATTCTCTTTTATTGGCGAGGCGGAAGGAGTTTTTTTATGAAGAAGTGGGAGTATATGATTGTTATTGATGAAAGGAATTTCAACTCACTTGATTTTGGACCCTCGCTTGATAGGTTCAAAGGGTCGCTAAATGTTTATGGAAACGACGGGTGGGAACTTGTTTCTGTCATTCCCACAAGGTATGTGAGAAATCCAAATGCCCA
>JAAZNT010000408.1 GCA_012798145.1 Thermoanaerobaculaceae bacterium
TGCCTCAATTTTAATAGAAAAAGGAGATTTTGACAAAGCGCTCTTTCATTTGAAAAGAGCAATGGACTTTAATCCTAATTACGACATGATTTACATAAACCTTTCCCTAATAAGTTCATATTTTAATAAATATGATGAAGCGGCAGATTATGCAAAAAGGGCGCTTGAGATCAATCCCAATTCAGACAAAGCTCTGACGAACCTTGGGCTTGCCCTAAATGGAATGGGAGACTTTTCGCAAGCAATAACAGAATTAAAAAAGGCGGTTGAAATAAACCCTCTCAACTTTGAAGCAGTGTTAAACCTTGGAAATGCCTATTTTTACACAGGCGAACTGAATCTTGCCAGAGAAATGTATCATAAGGCAAGCAAAAAGCCTCAACAAAAATTTAAGGCAATTAACAATATAGGGCTAACATATCTACAAGAAAACAATTATGAAGAGGCGGCAAAGTATTTTAGAGAAGCCATAGAAATTGAGCCCTCTATTCTCGACCCTCATATAAACCTTGGTTTCGCCCTTATTGAAATGAATAAACCTAATGAAGCAATGAAAGAACTTGAAATTGCTCTTTCAATAGACCCTAATTCAAAACTTGCTCAAGCAAACCTTGAAAGAGCAAAGAAAATGATTCAAAACAGATGAACTCGCTTCCCGCCTAATTTTCTTTTATTAATTTTTCAATCTTTCCCCTTTCGGGGTCATTGGGGGAATTTTCTATGAATTTGTTAAGGTAAAATTTAGCTTTTTCCTTATCATTTAAATAGTAATAATAGAGCAAGCCAAGATTCAAATACGCTTCCGCTTCTTCTTCAAGTTTCAAACACATCAAAAAACTTTCTTCCGCTTTTTTATAATCCTTCTCAATTATAAAAATGTTGCCAAGATTCAAATATGCGACGCTGTTTTTGGGGTCAATTGAAAGAGATTTTTTTATCGCTTCCTTTGCTTCTCCAATTCTTCCAAGATTAAAAAAAATTGTCGCTTTTTCTGTGAAAAGTTCCGAAGAATAGGGATACTTTTTCAAAAAATCATCATAAATTGGCAAAGCTTCACTAAATTTACCGTTTTGCAAAAATCCCCTGCCAAATTCAAGTCTGTTAAATTCTTTTACAAAATCTTTAAGGTCGCATTTTATTGGTGCGCCCTTTCCGGGTAAACCCGCCCCTCCTATGTAACCTAAAGATTTGAGCGATTTAATATCTTCGTTGCTCAGAATGAGATTCTCTTTTATATCATTTTCATTAAAAAATTCTTCTATCTCTTTTTTGGCTAAACCCCCAAATTCTTTTTCAGATAAAATCCTGTTCTCCTTTTCGTTGTTATCTAAATATATTTCTTCAGAGATACCATTCTTTATGTAAATTTTATTGTTGAAAGAAACAGAAAAAGCCCCGTTGACATTGAAACCTGTTAAAGGCGCAAGAGTCTCCGAAAAGAGTTTCCTTCCCTGCGACGAACAAGATATTGATGTCCCGTCAAACTGCCCTTTTAGTTTTAGAATATCTGCTATTGTTGGAGCAATATCAATTAAAGATTTTTCCCCTTCCCCGGCGCTTCTAAATTTGTTTTCGCTGTCATATACAACAAGAGGAACGGTTCTTGTTTCTTTATACAAAAGAAGTCCATGTGTTATTTCAATATTATCTCCAAGTCCTTCTCCGTGGTCGCCTGTTATGAAAACAATCCATCTTCCTTTTTTAATTTCAAAAGTTTTTCTTAGCAAAACACCCACAATTTTATCTGCATAGGACACTTCTCCTGCGTATGGGTCATTTGGATATTTTTTTAAATATTCTGACGGCGGGACATAAGGTTTATGGGGCTCATAAAGATGAAGCCACACAAACAGAGGGAATTTCTTTTCTTTTTCAACTAAATTAAAGCATCTCTCAGCAGATATTTCCCCTTTTCTATAAGAAGGGGTCAAACTCTCGTCCCCTTTTACCCCCAAACCCTCATCATCATAAAAATCAAACCCTTGATTTAATCCATAAACGCTTCTTAATGGAGAGCCAGAAACAACAGCAATTGTTTTATAACCATTTTCCTTTAATAATTCCGCGATACTTTTTATTTCTGGTCTTAATTTAAAATGGTGGTTGTCTCTGATCCCATTATTTTTGGGGTAGAGTCCGGTCAAGATTGAAGCGTGAGCAGGTGTTGTCAAAGGACACGGAGTTTCAACTTTTTTTATATAAATCCCGTTTTTAGCAAAATAATCAATATTTGGCGTTTCAACCTTTCCGCTCTTGGAAACTCCAATGTAATCGCTTCTCCATGTGTCTATGGTTATAAGAAGAAATGACGGCTTTTCTTCAATATTTGACAATTCATTTTTGACAGGAGTTGAATTTACACCGCTTTCTTCTTTCCCCTTACTGCAGGAAAAAATGACAAAAAACATAATTGCCAAATATATTAAAATACTTTTCTTTTTTCCGGCCATTTCCTTATATTCCTTCTTCCTTCATTCCGCCATAGAATATTATACCAAAAAAAAGGGGCGGGTTTCCCCGCCCCTTTGAGTCTATTTGCTAATCGCTTACGGGCAGTTTCCAGTTGTGTTGACCACTCTTGGAGTAGGTCCACTTGCATTTCCGGAAGGTCCTTCACCGCCTGCATTGTAAGCAACGATGAGGTAATAGACAACCTTGTTGGTTGAGTCTATGGTTGCAGGATTATCAGTGCTGACATCAAGTGTCAAATTTGTTCCGTCATATCTGGTGCAGAAATCTGTGTTGCTGTTGAGAAGATTTGGCAATTGTGCCTTCGTTCCTCTGTAAACCCTGTATCCCGTCGCCGTAGCATCGCTGTTCCATCCCATCGTTTGAGATGTCTGGTTTGCCGTCCAGGTGTAGTTCGTGCCAGTTGCTATTTCCGGAGGTGGTGGCGGAAGCGCTCCGCAATCGGGATCGGCAACTGATGAAACATTAGAATCAACATTAGCGCAGATTCCGTTGATTCCTCTTACAACATAATTATGGGATGATGAATCAGCTGGATAATACATATATCCCGATGTTATGTTGCTTTGCGCCAATCCGCCGTCAACATAAAGATCAAATTGTGTAGCGTTGACTCCGCCCGCAAAGGTTATCAACACTCCGCAACTTCCACTTGCCGCATCCGTAGCGTTGAGCGTAATTGCAGAAATTGTATTGTTGGCGTCGGTTCCAGCCATAGTGTTTGAATTGGTGTAGCATGTTCCGTTGATCGCTCTGACAACATAGTTGTGTGAAGCAGTGTCACCGGGGTTGTATGTCGCGCCTGAAGCATAGCCAGTTACAGCAAGCGAACCGTCTCTGTAAAGATCATGGCTTGTCGCTCCTGAACCTGCGGTGTAAACAATCTGAACACCGCTCTGCGCACAAGCGTCAACATCGTTGACTGCCGTGATTGTCGGCGATCCGGGTGCATTGTTGGCGTCGGTTCCTGCCATAGTGTTTGAATTGGTGTAGCAGGTTCCGTTGATCGCTCTGACAACATAGTTGTGTGAAGCAGTGTCGCCGGGACTGTAAGTCGCGCCCGAAGCATAGCCAGTTACAGCAAGCGAACCATCTCTATAAAGATCATGGCTCGTCGCTCCAGAACCGGCAGTGTAAACAATCTGAACACCGCTCTGCGCGCAGGCGTCAACATCGTTGACTGCTGTGATTGTCGGCGCTCCGGGCGTGTTGTTGGCGTCTGTTCCCGCCATCGTGTTTGAATTGGTGTAGCAGGTTCCGTTGATCGCTCTTACAACATAGTTGTGTGAAGCA
>JAAZNT010000409.1 GCA_012798145.1 Thermoanaerobaculaceae bacterium
ATATTATCAAGCAATGCGACGAAAAGATGAAACAAGCGATTGAAGCTACAAGACACGAATTGATGACATTGAGAACAGGTAAAGCGACAATCACATTTCTTGATCCGGTAAGGGTTGATTACTATGGGTCAAAAGTTCCTCTCCAGCAAGTTGCAAATCTTTCAGTCCCAGATGCAAGAATGATTCTGATATCTCCATGGGATCCCAAACAGATCCCCGCAATTGAAAAGGCGATAAGAGAAGCGAATCTCGGTTTTAACCCTGCTAATGACGGAAGGGTTGTAAGAGTTCCTGTTCCTGCCCTCACGGAGGAAAGAAGGAAAGAACTTTGCAAAAAAGCAAGAGAAATCGGCGAGAAGGGCAAAATTGCGATAAGGCATATAAGGCACGAATTCAGAGAAGAACTTGAAAAAAAAGAGAAAAACAAGGAAATTTCTGAAGACGACAAAAACGAAGGATTTGAAAAAATCCAGAAACTTCACGACAAAGCGATAGAGGATATACAACACTCCGTAACCAACAAAGAAAAAGACATAATGGAGGGATGAGAAGTGGCTTTTGAGCCCCGGATCGGCGTAGCGATTCTTGGGGGGGGAAAGGGAGTGAGGTTCGGAGGCATCACTCCAAAGCCACTTGTGCATGTTTTAGGGCATCCTTTAATCTACTACAGTTTAAAACTGTTTTCTTCTTTCAATGTCGTTTCCTCAATAGCGATAACATTCCCGGAGGAGCATATTCCGCTTCTTGAAAAAGCGCTTCAGCCATACGGAGACGACATCAGAAGGAAAATTATTTCAGGGGGAGAAACAAGGGCGCTCTCTTCAATGAAAGCCCTTGAAACGCTGAAAAAATCAAATCCTGACATCGTCATAATTCACGACGCTGTAAGACCCTGCATAAGTTCAGAAGAAGTAGTTACTCTGATAAATTCTCTCACAGGTGCAGACGGAGCCTTTCTCGGAGTAGAACTTTCAGACACAATTTGGAAAACAGAAAACGACACCGCAAAAGAAACTTTGAAAAGAGAAAATCTTGTAAGGGCTTTTACCCCTCAGGCGTTCTATTTACAAACAATTTACGACGCTTTAAAAAAAGGATTGGAAGAAGGTTTTGAAGGGACGGACGATGCATCATTTGTTGTAAGAAACGGCGGAAAAGTTATCTGTGTTTTCTCTTCCAACGCAAACATAAAAGTTACATATCCAAAAGACATTGAAGTGGTAGAGGCGATTCTTTCGGGGATGCCGTGCGCATAGGGTTTGGCTGGGATCTGCACAAACTTGAAGAGGGAAGAAAACTTGTCCTTGGAGGCGTTGAAATCCCTTCAGAAAAAGGGTGTCTTGGACACTCAGATGGAGATGTAGTTCTCCACGCCCTGACGGACGCTCTTTTGGGAAGTTTGGCTCTTGGTGACATCGGAGACCATTTCAAAGATACAGAACCAAAATGGAAAGACGCAAAAAGTTCAGTATTTGTCAAAGAAGCCCTTCGCCACATAAAAGAAAAAGGATTTTATGTCTCAAATGCAGACATAACAATTATTCTTGAAAAACCCAAACTTTATCCATTCAAAGATAAAATAAGGGAAAACATCGCTGCACTTCTTGATTTAACAAAAGAACAGGTTTCTTTTAAAGCCAAAACCAAAGAGGGTATGGGAGAAGTTGGAAAAAGCGAAGCAGTAGAATCCTTCGCAGTCGTTTTGATAGACAAATAGGGGACTTATACAAGAAATCACATAAACGCTCAGTTTTCTAAACTATGCTTTCATTGCCAGCCATTCTTCAAAGCAAATCCAAGCGAAGCAATCTTCTTTTAATCCCCCTCGCCTCTCAGGAGAGGGCAGGGTGAGGTTACCGCTTTTCACCCTCTCCTCGCAGGAGAGGGTTGGGGAGAGGTTTCCTCAAAACAACGCAGTCACTGCGAGCCATTCTTCGAAGCACTCGCCCCCTTGTCATCCTGAACGCTCCTTTGAAGCAATTGCCCCTGAAGGATCTCCCCACTTCGAAGCGACAAGATTCTTCAAGGGTCAAAAGCGAGGGAGACAATCAGAATGACGCTCAAGCATCCCCTTCGCCTTTCAGGAGAGGGCGGGGCATATCAATTCACCTTTTTCATAAATATCTTAACCATTCGTTTTTTAACAAGGCAATTCGGGCGCTTGACAATAAAGGTTAAAATGGAACAGAATTAACTCTATGAATTTTGAAATGAAAAAACCGAAAAAAGATAAAGAACTACCATCAGTTTTGAGCGAGAAATCAATTTCAAAAATTATTTCATCGGTTGATAATCTTAAACATATTGCTGATATTTTAGCAAAATTGGAATGTATTCGAACCATTGGTGCGGATATTAACAAGTTAGGTGAAAGGGCACGCAAAAAGGATTATAAAAATGGAATCAAAAGATTATAAAAACAGAACTTATCTTTCAGCAATTGAATCTGCTAAATTTTTAGGTATTTCTGTCGAGACGCTTCACAATCTTGTAAATAAGCAAATTATTAAAACACAGATTGCAGCGAGTGGACAAATGCGTTTTGATTTAAAGGAGTTGCAAAGATATGAGAAAAACTTTAAGGCAAAATTTGAAAAGAAAAAAATAGATATTGAAAAAGAGAATATAATCGAAATAAATGGCACAATTCAAAAAATTCTTGTTAAGAACTCAATGAAAATGGACGACTTAACTGATAATAGTATTCACTTAATGATTACTTCTCCGCCGTATTTTGATACAAAAATGTATTCAAGAGAGCCAATTGTGAATGACCTTGGGAATATTCATGATGTAGATGGATGGTTTGAGAAAATATCCGAAGTGTGGAAAGAAGTTTACAGAGTTTTACAGCCAGGAAGAAAAGCATTTATAAATATAATGAACCTTCCTATAAGGCTGGAAAATGGAAGTTTTAGAACATTGAATTTGGTGGGTAGGACAATAGATACCTGCGAAAAGATAGGGTTTATTTTCAAAAGAGATATAGTGTGGCATAAGACAAACGCAGTGAGGGCACATTTTGGAACATATCCATATCCCGGGGGAATTCTAATAAACAACATGCATGAGTTTATAATAGAGCTGGAGAAACCAGCAAGAAAAGGATTTAATAAATATGGACACCTGACAAAGGAGCAAAAAGAACAATCAAAATTAGATAAACAATTCTGGCTCTCAATAAAAAAGAGTGATGTTTGGATTATGAAACCCCAAGGAAGCGGAGACAGGCGCACCCATATTGCCCCGTTCCCTTATGAACTTCCCTTTAGATTAATAACGGCGTTTAGTTATGTTAGTGAAACAGTTCTTGACCCATTTGCTGGTTCTGGGGTTACCCTTTTAGCTGCAGCAGATTTAAAACGAAACGGGGTAGGCTACGAAATAAATTCAGAGATTGCATTTGAGTCGATAAAAAGTTTAAGAAATTATCAAACTAAATTATGGTGAGGTAAAAATTATGAAATTAGATGGAAAAACAATATATGCCCAGTCCAGTGATATAAAATCTCGCACATATCTTGAATATCGCAAGGATATGAAAAAGAAAGCAATTGCTGAGTTAGAGATATTAGAATGGTTGGAGCGTAAAGTAAAAGAATTGTATCCACGAAAAAAGGTAAAGGTATATAAATCCGGAGGAGATAAATTTTTATGGTTTTTAAGAAAAGGAGGAGTTTCAAGAGATGCAGATTTTATTGCTGAAATAGATGATGTTGGAAAAATAGAGTTTGAATTTCAATATGCTGAAAAGGTGGATTTAGATTTTTATGATTTCAAAGTATCCAAGGTTGCAAAAAAGAAAGGAGGCAAACACGAACCTATCAAAGAAAAATATTTTGTGTATATTCATAAACCACAACGTAAATATGCGGTATTCAAACCTGAATGGGTTCTGCAAAATGGTGAATACGGAATGGTAGAGGCATGGCGAAGTTATGCTTTTAGAGTTCCTAAAGAAAAGTTTGAGAGATTACTTAATCCAGATCGTAAATTAAATAGTCTCTGCTGGAGAATAGATGCTAAGAATTTCATCCTCAATTTTCAGCATGCTTTGATAGACATAAACAAAGATAAGCTTTCGTATCTACTTCAAGGAGTAATTGATGAAAACAAAATTGAAAAGATAATTCCTAAAGATCTTGATAGTTTTTTCAAGATTTGTTTTATTTTGGATAATTTAAACAAGATTCCACAAAATGCTAACCTCTGGGTTGTTTACCTTTTGAGTTATATAAATAAAAGTATCACACTTGAGAATATTTCTAAGATTGTTTATTGTATTGATTTTCTTTATTCCAAGATTGATCTTGAACCAAATGAACTTACTCAGTTGATTGGTAAAGTCAATGATTTGATTGAATTGATTAACGAATTTTATCAAAATGATGGTTCTTATAGATCATCATTAACTTCAAGCCCGTTAGATGAAACCAGATACGCTTTATTTTCGATTAACCTGTTAGAGGATTTGATTCAAGATATGATTTACTATTATTCCGTGGAAGAGTTAAAACCGATAAAGAAGATATTTGAAAAGGTAAAGAATATCGAGAAAACTTATAGATTGATTAAAAGAGCACAGTAAAATGATGACAGAAAATATTTGCTTGCCCCTTCGCCTAGCAAAGCATAAAAGGTTCGTGCCTTACGGTACTAACCAAATTCCGCCTTCAGCAGAACTTCTTTTATGCTGGAAACATCAAGCGCAAATCCTAGCGAAACTTATTGTTGGCAAAGATGATATTTTAAGATTTACAATTTTTTAATCCCGCCCCCAAGACGCCCCTTTGAAGTTGCTGGTGTTATAGTTGAGAAAAATGGGAGAAAGTATATGGGTGTCAAGGAGGTGAGATGGTTCACCAATTTAGATTGTAAAGAACGAGATGAAAACTTAATTTTTTACAAGAAATATAATCCTAAAAAATATCAAAAGCATGATAACGGTAGCGCAATTAATGATAAGAGTTCACTCCAACCGCTTGACAGGGATTAAATTTTGATTTATATTTTTCTCTTGCTCAAATAATATATTCAACAATGTGTTTTGAAAATTTG
>JAAZNT010000410.1 GCA_012798145.1 Thermoanaerobaculaceae bacterium
CAAAGGGCTTTTCATAAATTTGTAAGGGCTGAAATCAACTCCACTTTGACAGCTTCCCGTCCCGCAGTCAAACCATAAAATTCTTCCATCGGGAAGGATCGCTGTTACAGAGCATCCTCTCTGAACATCCCAAATAATTATTTCTGTTAGTCCTTTCATAATTTGTTAATTCCCCGTTTTTAATTGACTGCTCATATTTATAACGATCACTTCATTTGCCTTTATGTCAAAATCTTTTGAAATTTTGAATACGGGAATAACATTTTCAACAGCACAGGGAAGTTGCAGGCTTTCTTTGTCAGCAATGTCAATGCACTTTATAAGAAAATCATCCTTAAAAACAAAAGGTTTTGCTTCTGAGAACTTTGAAATTCTCCACTCCTTGATTTTCAATTTGCAAAAAGAGCCTATTTTTTCTTCCAAAATGAAAGTGTTGACAATTTCAGAAAGGACATAAGAATTTACCTTTACTTTCTTTGGCTCTCTTTTTGATTCAACGGCATATTTTGCTTCTCTTAAAGAATCGCAGACTGTTTTGAAAAAACTTTTTGCATCGTCATCAGATTCAGCTTCAAAAAACATTGGGAACCAAAAAGAAAAATTATCCTTTCCCGAAAATGCAATTTCGGCAAAATAAGTTTCCATAAATATTCTCCTTTTCTGTGAATTCATTTGAACCCCGCCCTGTTCTTTCTGAAGAGGATGAATTCTTCATTTTAAGAAAGGGCGGGGGTGATAAGACGGTTTTGCTTCTGAGGGAGACGAACCGCCTTACCATCTTCCCCGCTTGGGGATTGAGAGGGAGGGCTCTCTCTCGGGGGAAGTTTGTGTTTCCCTTTTCTTCCAAAAAATTATTTCCAATCATTTATACAACTCGCAGGTCATATTTACATTTGCCGTGACAATCCTGCAATAGTCGTCAATTTCAAGAATTTCATTTTCGGTTTTAGAATGTTCCTCGCAGAGGGGGACAACATACCAACCGCTGTCAACTCCACTGACAATCTGAACAAAAGTCGCACTCAGTTTGCTTTTGCCACACCCGATAACGGGGCAGTAGTATGGAATTTTTTGTCCCGAAAAATTTTTCCAATGATTATGCCAATTTCCGCACCTGCATAACTCAGGATTTATCCCGCCTACATTTCTGATTTTCATTAAAAATCCCGCTCAAAAAATAATATTCAAAAAGCAAAAAGCCTTTTCCCAAACTTTGGGCTTTTCGCAACATCTTTTAGGAAAGGGACGAGCGCTAAGAAAGAGAGGGGGCTCTTTTTTGTGGGCTCGTCCCTGCGGGCTTCTTCGGGGGCAGCAGGGTTTTTTTCCAAAGAAGCCCGCTTTTCCTTAATAAAAAATGCCCTGCTTAAAAAAATTCCAAAAAATTGGCATTTTTTTTCAAAGATCCATTTATCAAATATCCAAAATAGAAGAAAAGTACGCTTATTATTCAAAAAAATCATCTCATACACACCCTATCGTATCCTGAACGAAAAACTTAAATATTCAGCATCTCCAAGTTGTCTTACGATATAAATATAATACCAAAAATCAAAGTTGTCAAACAAATAGGAATTTTGATCTCAATTGTTTGAAAAAAGCAGGGAAAGAGAGTAAAAGAAATCCCGTTCAGGATATGGAAAATCTCAATCTAAGGCATTTTTTCAAGAAATTCCTTTGGTTTGATTTTTGGAAAAGAAACTTTTTTAAGGCAACGATTTTCTTTCTCATCGTTTTTTCGTGGGGCAACTCGGGATTTTGAACTATTTCTTTTTTGGAGTTAAAATTCACTTGAAAGTGGAGGATGCAGTTAGAGGAGAAAAGGAAGATGGATATAAAGAAAGAAACAAATGGCAAATTTTCTTGGGGTGAGATTGGCTCTTTAATTTTGTTTGCGGTTTTTGCTCTGACAATTCTTTACTTTACATTTATGTTTTACTTTGAGGAAAGAAGAAAAACAATCTCAAATGTAGAGAAGCAATTAGAAAATATTCACGCTTTAAAAAAGGAGCTAATCGCCAACTGGATTAAAGAAAGAACAACAGATTTAAAAGTTTTTTCTTCTGGTTCAATCAGAGATTTGCTTTCTGCCATCAAGACAGAAAAGGTTGATACTAAAGAAATTCTTCTTGCAGCTATTGAAAAAAAGACTGGATGGTATCAAAAGAGACAAGAATTACAAAAAATGCTATATTCTTAATGAGAATCTTAATAAAATAGTCGCTGGGGAGGGGGGGATTTGTCACTTTATTGAGCAAAACAGAGAAGCAATAAAAGGAAAAGATGGTTCCTTAATTTCTTCACCCCATTTGGAAAATGGGTTGTATATTATTGAGGGCCTTATTCCTATTAAAGGAAAGGATGAAAAAATTATCGGTTACTTTGTTTTTGCAATTGATGCAGAAGATTATCTATATAAAATAATTAAATGGCTTCCTGTTGAAGGTAGAGGAGCAGAAACAATTCTTGCAAAAAGGGAAGGTGAAAATGTTATCTTCTTAAATCCTGTGGATGTGGAAGGAGAAAAATCATCTTTTTTGTCTTTTTCTGTTGAAAAGGAAAACCTTCCTGTTGTAAAGGCGGCTTTGGGGAAAGAGGGTTTTTATGAGGGAATTGATTACAAGGGAAAGGAAGTTTTCTCTTTCATAGGAAAAATTCCGGATTCTGATTGGCTTCTAATTGTCAAAATAGAAAAAGAAATAGCGCTAAAAGGTCTTGAATATTCAAGGAATATGGCTATCCTTTTTGGCTTGCTCGCTTTGTGCGTTACAGGTTTGCTGATTTTTAATATTTTACTTTTTTTTAAGCAGAAACTGCGCTCCAAATTGAGCCAAACGGCTTATAAGGTTCGAGAGGCTGAAAAAGTGGGAAGGGTTGGGTTTTGGGAATTGGATCATAAGACCAAGAAAATTGTTTGGTCAACAGGAGTTTATGAAATATTCGGGGTGAAAGAAGAAAAATTCAATCCTACTTTGGAGTCTACTCTTGATCTGGTTCACCCTGAAGACAGAGAAAATGTTGAAAAAGTTTTTTTGCATTCTGTTTTGCAAAAAACAGATCATGAAGTTGTTCACCGCTTAAAAAACAGAGACATTATTGTAATGGAGAGATGCAAACACTTTTACGACGAAAATGGAAAAGCGGTCAAGTCAATTGGAACAGTTAGGGACATCACCAAAGAGTATGTTGCAAGGAAAAAACTTGAGGAGAGCGAAGAGAAATTCAGAATTCTTTCTGACTTTTCATTGACAGGCGTTTATCTTATGGTTGGTGGAACATTAGAATATGTAAATAAATCGTATGCCGATTTCTTTGATTATTCTCCTCAAGAGATAATTAATAAAATGAAATTCCTCGATTTTGTAGCAGATGAAGAGAAGGAAAGGGTTGCGGAAACGATAAAAAAAATAGAGACTGGCGAGATTAATGAAATAAGATTTGAATTTAAGGGTTTGACAAAAAATGGAAAAACAAGAGACATTGTTGTTTACCAAAGAGCCATTCTTTTTGAGGGAAAGAGAGCTTTTATTGGCATTCTTCTTGATGTTACAGAGAAAAAACAACTTGAAGAAAAATTTCTTCAGTCCCAAAAAATGGAATCAATAGGAAGGTTTGCGGGGGGGATTGCCCACGATTTTAATAATATGTTGCAGATTGTCATTTCAAATTCAGAAGAGATTTTGTTGAATAAAAATATTCCCCCAAAAGAGAGAGAAAATGTTGAAGAAATATTGTCCGCTTCTATGAGGTCAGCCAATTTATGCAGACAGCTCCTCTCTTTTTCACGAAGAACCCCAGCACGCCCTAAGAGTGTTGAACTGAACTCTCATCTTGAAAATAGCATAAAGATGATAAGAAGATTAATAGGGGAAAATATCTCTCTTGAAACAAATTTCTTTAAAGAGAAACTCTTTGTTTTTATTGACCCGACTCATTTGGATCAAATCATTTTCAATCTTGCGTCAAATTCAAAGGATGCAATAAAAGAAAAGGGAAGAATCAGAATAACAACATCAAAGGCAGAATCACCAAGGGAGTTCATCTCTTTAGATGAGTCATTTGAAGAGCCAAAAATTGAATACGCTCTCATAGCGTTTGAAGACAACGGAAGTGGAATGGATAAGGATTCCCTTGAAAAAGTTTTTGAGCCTTTTTTTACGACAAAGGGGAAGACAGAAGGCACCGGGCTTGGTTTGGCGACAGTTTATGGGATTGTAAAGCAAAATGGAGGATTTATTCATCCTTACAGCGAAATTGGAAAGGGAACTGTTTTTAAGATCTATCTTCCAATCAAAGAAGGTTTAGTAGAAGAAGAAAATTCAGAAAAAGAAACCTCTGTAGAGCAGATGAAGATAGAAGAAACTTCTATCTTGGTGTGTGAAGACGAACCTCAACTCCTAAATATAATCAAAATTGCCCTTGAAAGAGCGGGCTACAAAGTTACCGTTTCAGGCGATCCTATTCTTGCTTTAAAGACAATAGATGACCAAAAAGAGAAAATAACTCTCCTCTTGACTGATATGGTGATGCCCCACCTTAGTGGAATTGAACTTTTCAGGAAGGCGAAAAAGGTTGTTCCGTCTCTTAAGTGCATCCTGATGTCAGGATATTCACAAGAGATTTCAGTAAACCCTGACGAAATTCTCCAAGGGGTAACTTACATTGAAAAACCATTCAGAACATCACGCCTTCTTGAAATAATAAACGAGACTCTAAAAAAATAATCACTCGGTGATGGTTGAAAAATCCTTATCGCTTATTATTAAAATTAAATAAGAATCGGGTTGGCTTTTGATTGAAACATTTAGAGTGTAAGTTCCTGCTGAAAGGCACACCGGTTTGGAGACAAAATCCACATTTTTGTTAAAATCGGAAGGGGAGAAAATTGTCTGTCCCGTTTCAAAAATCTGAATGAATGCCGATGAAATTTTTGTGGATTGGTCTCCACGCTCTCCATTGTAAAGATTGAAGTAATAGACTCCATCTTCATCTATTGTAAATGTTTCAGCAGACAAAACTGGTTGTCCATAGGATCTTTTAAAAGTCAGTGCTGGTATTTTTGTTCCATAAAGTTGTGAGTTTTGATCGAATCTTAAAGCATTTACGCAACGGTTAAAAATCACCCATGCTCCTTCATTGCAGTAGACCAACATAACAGGGTCGTTGCCAAAATCTCTTTTGCAGATGTAAAGATTCATTTTCAGTTGGTCAAAGCAACTTTGCAGACTCGCAAAGAAGAGCGTCTGCCAACAAAGAATTGAAACTGCAGCAGCAACTAAAAGCAAAATCTTTCTTTTCATTATTATCCTCCTTTCAAAAATAATATATATTTTTTTGGGTCATAATTCAAGCAAGGAAATTACCAAATCCAAATTCTTTCCACAAGTAATTGAATTAATTAAATTATGTCGGCAATTTTCAATAATTGACAAATATATGACTTTATTGTCGAATGGAAACAGAAATGACAATCTATTGACTATATTGTGGCGGTGATTTGGCATATGTTTTGCAAGGTAGTGTTTGGAAGAGTGAAAGGAGGTAGTAAAATGAAAGAAAAAAAATTTTATTTGGCGTTTTTTCTGGTTATGTTTGTTTCAGGTTTGTCTGTGAATTTTTATTGTCAGAATCTTTATTCCCCACTTCCCCCTCCGCCAGATGTCAAGTGGCAGACAGTAGGATACAACTTCCTTCAGAAAATTGACCAAGATTACATCACCGCGGTGATTCTTGACGACCTTATAAACAGAGAGCTTGCTAAAGATTCTCTCTGCGAAGAAAAAAGAAATCTTTTGAAAACCGCTTTAGAAAAGTCAAAAATCACAATATCAATGTTTAGGTTGATTTATGAGGATGCATTAAAGGTTTATAATGCAAAAAGCGACAAAGAAGGGGGGTTCTATTTGACTCAATTGACTAATGATTGGCTAAAACTTTCAATTTACCTTAATGAAGTATTTGCTTATTACAGGTCTGCGATGCTGGTTGATTGCAAATGAAATTCCCCAACGCTGCGGTAGTCAAAAAAAGCGGAAGGTTACTTCCGCTTTTTTTATTCCAAATTTGTCAATAGAATAGAATTTTCTAACGACTTTTATTAGAGAAAATGGTAGATAACCAACCAGACAATCGGCAGGCAGTTTGCCTTCGTCAACCTGAAACATAATCAAAAATCTTCTTACAAAATTTCCATTTTCCCTAAGCAATCTTTAATTACTTGTTAAAGTTTTTTTAATGACACATCTGGGTTTAAAGAAGACCATTTTCGTTTTTTCATAATCAATTGGCATTGCCTTTGTTTTTTTGCAGAAGTCTGAACAACAGAGCAGACAGGTCTTCTGAGCGATACGGCTTAGGAAGAACGGCGTTGAACCCTTCCTTTTTAAAATCTGCCATTACAGGTTTTTCTGAATAACCACTGGAGATTATTATCACCAAAGAGGGATCCCTTTTTCTGAGTTCAATGCCGGTTTCTTGCCCTCCCATTCCCCCGGGGATAGTAAGGTCGAGCAAGGCAACATCAAAGGGATTACCTGCTGATTTTTCTTTCTCAAACAAATCCAGTGCATTTTTTCCGTCTGTTGCTATTTTACAGGAATAGCCAAGTTTTTCTAAAGTTCTTTTTAGCGCTTTTTGAATGATAAGGTCGTCTTCCAAAATAAGAATGTGTCCTGAACCTTTTTTTAAATGAGGTTCTGCGGTACTCAATTCTTTCAAACATCTTCCAGTTGAAGGCAGAAAAATTGTAAAGGTTGAGCCGATGCCAAGTTTAGATTCTACTTCAATGTATCCATTGTGATTGCGAACAACATTCCAGACCATTGACAAACCCAACCCATGCCCTTTTGTTTTGGTTGTAAAGTAAGGATCAAAAATGCGCGAAAGATGTTCTTCCGGTATGCCAATTCCGGTGTCAGAAATTGTTATGCGAACATATTTGCCGCAAGGAAGCATCGGCGAAGGGGGGTCAATAGCGTCAAAATTGCTGGCTTTAAGTATAACTTTGCCGCCGGCGGGCATCGCTTGAATTGCGTTTATCAAGAGGTTTCCTATTGCCTGCTTTATTTGTGTTTCATCGCATTCTACACTCCAAAGAGTGTCAGGAATATCAGTTTCTCTTCCTGCATCACTTCCACTTAAGGAAAGGGAAAATATCTCTCTAAGCAAACGCTCAAGGCACACTTCTTTCTTTACAGGCTTGCCTCCCTTGGAAAAACTGAGTAACTGGGCTGTAAGACTTTGGGCGGCGTGCGCTGCTGAAAGAGCATCGTTTATAATTTCTGATTCTTCAGGGTTTTTTGACAAAAGGAGAGACAGATTTGCTGTAATTCCAGTAAGCATATTATTGAAATCGTGTGCTATTCCGCCAGCCAACACGCCTATAGATTCCATTTTTTGAGAGTTTAATAATTCAGCTTCCATTCGCTTTTTATCTGTTATATCCTCAGATATGCCCATCAGGTATTGTGGCTCTCCATTCTCATCAAGAATTGGAATCTTCTTGGTATGAAGTAAACGCAACCCTTTGTTTCGTGTTGTAATTCGCTCTTCAGGAATATCCAAAACTTCTTTCTTCTCTAAAACTTCTCTGTCTTTTCTTGTGAAAAAATCTGCTTCTTCTTTTGTAAAAAAATCGTAGTCTGTTTTCCCCAATAAATCACTTTTTGAATATCCCAGCAATTCTTCTCCTGCACGGTTAAAAAGAACAAAACGGAGGTTCATTGCATCCTTAAGAAAGATTGGAATGGGTAGATTCTCCACAATTTCGCTCAGTAACTTGTTTGCAAGTTCAATATTTCTTTCTGCCTGCTTTCTATCTGTTATGTCATGAATAATGGAATGGAGAAAATTTCTTTTGCCATATTTGATGCGTGTCGAAAAAACTTCAACATCACGAATGCTTCCGTCTGAAAGTCTATGTTTGAATTCAAAACGGACAGTTTGTTCATCAGTAACACGCTTTATCTCTTTTGCCAACTTCTCTGGTGGAAGCGTGTTAATTTCATAAATTCGCATGCCAAGCAGTTTTTCGCTTTCATAACCGTAAAAAGCAACTGCGGCTTTGTTTGCTTCAATTATTCTGCCGTCGTATGGGTCAAGCAGAAGTTGCACAGCCGAATGATTCATAAAAGAATGAAAGAATATTTCTTCATTCTCCCTTGCGGAGATTTCGGCCTCCTTTTTTTCTGTTATGTCTTGAATAGACCCGAAGACCCTTATGATATTGCCTTTATCGTCGCGTTTTGCTTGTCCTGCTGTGCGCACCCAGCGCCGGTTTCCTTTGGCTGTTATTATTTCCAACTCCTCATCGTAAGGAGCGCCTTCTGTTGCGCAGAGATTAAAAACCATTTTTATCTTTTCCCGGTATTCTGGAGCATAATAATTAATCGCTTTTTCCACCGTCGGCGAAAAGCCAGCTGGTTCTTCGTGTATTGCTGCCACCTCATCGGACCAACTTAAAGTGTAAGATGGAATTTCCACAGACCAGCCCCCAAAATGTGAAATCTCTCCTGCCATTCTCAAAAGCATATCCCGTTTGCGAAGTTCCTCCTGCGTTTTTTTCAGCACAGTTAGATCTCGCCAAACCGCGTAAAGCGCCCTTTTTCCTTCAAACACGATAGGAGTAAGTGACACTTCAGCCAAGAAATCTACGCCGTTGCTTTTCCTGTGAACCCACTCAAATCTGTTAAATCCCTTCTTAAAGGCAAGAGAAATCATTTCATTGGCTTTTTCAATGGAATTTGTACCATCGGGCTGGATTGGAGGGGATAGTTCTCCCGGGTGGCTCTTCAGCAAAGCTTCACGATTCTCAAATCCGTGCATTTTGGCTGCACTTTCGTTGCAGTCAAAAAATCTGTAATCATTCCCTAATAGTCCAATTGCGTCGCTGGAGGCATACATAATATCCAAAAATTGTTTTTCACTTTTGCGAAGAATATCTTCGGTTTTCCGTCGTTCTGTGATATCGTTTATGACTGCGAGAAACACATTATTTTGTGGTATATGTTGGAGATGAACCTCTACAGGGTAAACAGAGCCGTCCTTCCTGCGGTGAAGATCCTCAAACACTCTGGTTTCATTAGGATTTTTTATAAGTAAATCAGTCATTTTCTCAAATTCTGCTTTTGAAATTTCACATTTAATGTCTAAAGGACTCATTTTAAGAAATTCTTTTTCTGAATATCCAAGATTTCTTTTCGCTCCTAAGTTGAGGAAACGGAAATGGAAGGTTTTGTCGTCAAAAATATAAATTTCGTTAAGACTTGCTTGGATAGTGTCCGCAAGAAGTTGATTCTTTTCTTGCAGTTGCTTTATTTGAGTTATATTGTGGAGGATTCCTTCAATATAGGGGTTATCTTGCTCATCTTTGACAAGACGGGAATTGACCATAACATAAACGGGATTGCCTTCCTTGTCCTTCAAAATTACTTCGTAATTTGATACAAAGCCGTTTTTTTTGATTTCCTCAAGCAATAGTTTTCTGTCTTCGGGATTAAAGTAAACATTAAGAATATCAGTCCCAATCAAATCTTTTATCTCCCAGCCCACTAATTTACTTGCCGAAGGGGAGAGTTCAATTATCTTTCCCTCCATATCAGCTTTGTAATAAACATCCACAAGAGAATCAAAAATATTCTGTAATTTTTTATTGCTTTTTATTAAATTCTGATTGATTCTGTCAATCCATTCTGCTAACAAAAAAAGCAGAACAAAAGAAAACCCTATTTCTAAGGTTAGCATAGTTGCACTGGCAAAATAATGTTGGAAAAAAGTAGATTTCACTACATAAAGATTAATTGTATGAATAGTCAGGATAAATAATAAAGCACCGGGCAGAGCGCGTCTTAAAAATCGGCCTCCCGTTCCGCTTTCAAGTATTTTTTTTATATAAAATGAATAGGGAAAAGCAGCAAACGAGCCAATGGAAAGCACAGAAAAAGCAATAGCAGAAGGAAGAGACAGTGGGGTAAAATGATGGAATTCTGGCAGAAAAAGAGAACCTAAGAGATAGAAACAAATTTTCTGAAAAGAGTAGAGAGCGTATAAAAATATAGCCCAAAAACGCACCTCCTCAGTTAAGCGTCCTCCTTGTTTGGGAAAGAGAGCGAAACCAGCAAGCATAAAAGATATCGCTGAATACATTGACATAAATTCAATATGAAAAGAATCGTATTCCTGCGGCTTTATGAAAAAGTCATAAATGCGTGAATTCAATCCAAATATCATTACAAGACAAGAAATTAGACCTGAAATAAAAACAAGAAGAGCGGCTATAGAAGAATAAGTGGTAAGATAAGAATTGCGAAACCTACTTTTTAAAAAAAGCGCAAAACCTGACAATATAAAACCGATAGCGCTTTCTGGCATCATCGGGGGGGAATTGGGCCATAAACTTCTTACAGCAGGAATGTTAAAAACCCATCCTACAAGTACAACCACGCCGATTGTTAAAACTGCGATGCCTGCTATTCTAACAAAAGATTCCCTTTTCCCGTTTATCATTTTTTAACCTCATTAATTATAAAACATAATTGACGGTCTCAAAAATCAGAAAATAAATCAACTTCGGCAACAAAAGTAGCAGGTTTTTGCCCCTTCTGATTTTATTTGATGAATATGAATGTTTTTTCATTTCCACCAAACACCTCCTTGCTAAACTTTAACAGGTTAATTTTATAACATAAAATTGAAATTTTTCAATACTGCCAAAAAGATTTTTTTTGCCCAGTTAAAAGTTATTTTACAAAAAAATTCTTTTAATGAAAAGATTAATTCTCAAAGAAGATGGAATGGTCTTTATTCTATCTCTTCAATTTTCTTTAAAAGTGCTTTTGAGGTAAATGGCTTTTCAATAAAATGAATTCCTTTATCAAGAATGCCGTTATGAGCTATCACATTCGCTGTGTATCCCGACATAAAAAGCACTTTTAAAGCGGGGAACTTTTTTCTTAACTCTTCGTAAAGAATCTTTCCATTCATTTCTGGCATTATTACATCAGTGAGAAGCAGATCGGGTTTGATTTGATCTTTTTCTGTAAA
>JAAZNT010000411.1 GCA_012798145.1 Thermoanaerobaculaceae bacterium
CATACCAAGAATCTGGTCTAAAGAACCCATTTTCTTTATTTGTCTGAATTGGTCTCTCAAATCGTCAAGAGTAAATTCGCCTTTTTCAAGTCTTCTTGCAGTTTTCTCTGCTTCCTTAAGATCGATCGCCGATTCAGCTTTTTCAATAAGCGTAAGAACATCCCCCATCCCGAGAATTCTTGAAGCCATTCGCTCAGGATAGAAAAGTTCTATTGCATCAATTTTTTCACCGGTCCCAACCATTTTCACGGGAAGTCCTGTTGTCGCTTTTACCGAAAGGACAACACCTCCTCTGGCGTCTCCGTCGGCTTTGGTCAGAACAATTCCAGTTAGTTTGACTTTTTCAAAGAACGCCTTTGCGGTTTGAACAGCGCTCTGCCCCGCCATCGCATCAGCAACATAAAGCCGCTCATTAGGATTGACTTTTTGGCAAATTCTTTCAAGCTCCTCCATTAGATTTTCATCTATGTGAAGCCTTCCAGCGGTGTCAATGATTACTCTATGAATTCCTCTTCTTTTAGCCTCGGCGATGGCGCTCTCGCACATCTTTGCGGCGTCTTTTTCTCCGTTCGGCTCAAAATAGAAGACCCCAGCTTTTTCCGCAAGAACCTTCAACTGCTGTTGAGCCGCAGGCCTGTAAACATCCGCTGGAACCAAAAGTGTTGAGTGCCCTTCTTTTACAAAAAATTTGGCGATTTTTGCCGCAGTAGTGGTTTTGCCTGAACCTTGAAGCCCAACAAGCATTATTATTCCGGGAGGCAGAGAAGGGAAGGAAAATCCGCTCTGCCCTTCGCCAAGAACTCTCACTATCTCTTCGTGAAGAATTTTTACAAAGTGCTGGTCGGGAGTAAGACTTTTTAAAACTTCCTGCCCAAGAGCTTTTGCCTTAACTCCCTCAAGAATGCTTTTTACAACACTTATATGAACATCCGCTTCAAGAAGCGCCATTCGCACAGCTCTGACAGCTTCTTCAATGTTTGATTCTGTCAGCTTTCCCCTTCCTCTTAAGGTGTTGACAACTCCTAAAAGTTTTTCAGTAAGTTTCTCAAACATTAGGCGGCTTTCTCCATAACATCTTTTGTTTTAAGGATTTCTATTGCTTTTTTCACCTGTGTATCGAGCGGCATCATAATTTTTGCTCCAGCGGAGGGGTTTTCGCTGAAAGTTTTATACTCTCTTTTCAGGGCAAGGAGAATGTAGAATTTGCTTTTTTCCCACTCTTCTTCCGTGTAGTCAATATTTTTGGTTTTTAGAAATTCCGTAAACTTCTTGATTAACACTTCATCTTGGGCGTTTTCACCAAAGAGATTTTGGCTTTGGTTTTTTCTCACAAAATCAAGGAAGACCCTTCTAATTTCAAGTTTCAGGGCGAGCGATGGAATTTCTTCCTGATTCACATAAACATCAGGCACTATCCCGCCTTCCCTTTCAGATTCTTTGCCGTTGATTTCTGGGAAGAAATAATTTTCTCTTGAAGCGTAACTTCTTTGAATATTTACATTTGAAGGCGTAAAATAATGCGCGGTTGTTAATGCTAAAGCTCCCTTTGTCAACGGAGTTACAGTTTGAACAAGCCCTTTGCCCCAACTTCTTGTTCCGACAACCTTCGCCCTATTGTTGTCTTTAAGCGCTCCTGCGACAATTTCGGATGCGCTCGCAGATCCTGTGTTTATTAAAACCACCAAAGGAACATTGCAAAATTCCAAACAGCCGTAGCTCGTAAAATTCCTTTCAGGCCCCTTTCTTGGCTTGACAGAAACTATCTTAGAATCTTCCGGCAGAAGCAAAGAGCATAAATCCACAGCCGCTTTTAATGAACCTCCCGGATTGTCCCTGAAATCAAGAATGTATGATTTAGCACCTTCTTTTTTTAAGTCTTTCAACGCTTTTCTGACTTCTTCGGATGTTGTCTCACCAAAATAACTGATTCTGATGTAACCAATATTTTCTTCAAGAGGAAAATAGTAGGCGACAGAATTTTTTGGAATTTCATCTCTTTTCAAAGTAACTTTGAAGGGTTCGTCTTCTCCCCTTCTTATGGTGATTGTAACAGGCGTTCCTTTTGGTCCTTTCAACATCTTCACCGATTCTTTTGTGGTCATTTTGTCGGTTGGTTTTCCTTCAACTTCCGTTATCAAATCGCCGCTTCTTAACCCAGCTTTGTAGGCGGGAGTTCCCTCTATCGGATTTATGACAATCAAAGGGGCGTCGGGAGAAGGTTTTGAAATTAAGACTCCAATTCCAAAAAAATGTCCCTCCTGATCCTCAAGAAGTTCCTTGTATGCTTCAGGCGAAAAATAGTTGCTGTGAGGATCAAGGTTTTGAAGCATTTCATCAAGAAAAGCGTCAAAAAGAGCGTCTTCAGTTTCGGGGTATTTGGCGTTGTTCTCAACTTGTGAAACAGCGTCGTATAACAGATTAATCAATTCTCTCTCTTCTTTTCCAGAAGACGCCGAGCCGATGTTGAACTGCCAGCTTTGAACAACCCCGTAAACAAAAAATATGGATAAAAGCAAAATCATTGCTCTTTTCAATTCACCACTCCTGTAATTATATAAGCATTGGTTGGCTTTTTCTTTGAGGAATGGTCAATCAACTGAAGGAAACCTTCATTGAAAAACGGAGAATCTCTTTTTGTGTGACATTTAAGGCAGGATTGAGTCCCTTTCTCTACCTTCATTTTTGCAGGAGGATGATTTTTCCCCGCTCCGTGACAAACTTCACAACCTATTCCTGTAAAGTCTTTTGTGTTGTCCGGATAGCCGCCTTTGCCAAAAGCTGTTGAATGACAAACCAAACACTCTGGATTTCTTTCCTGATGGTCAATTTCAAGCACTTTTGTGGCAGAAAAATTGGTTGTCTTTTCCCATTTTTCATACTCCTCTTTGTGACAAGTCTTGCAGTATGATGAACCCAAATAATCCGAATTCCCCTCAAATTTTTTTGCCATTGAGGACAAAATCTCTTCATTTTTTGCTTCAACTTCTTTTAATACTTTCTCTACTCTATCTTCTTCCGCCTTGTCAAAAGGCATTTCTCTATCTATGTAATTCGTTTCGGGCCAAGCACTCCACTTTCCGTCGTAATACGAAATATCAAACTTTGCGTATCTTCTTCCCTTGTCGCCTAAAAAGACTACCCAACTATTTTTGGCTTTTTGAGGAAAGGAAGTGACGGTGTTTCCCCAAGTGGCAAAAACCCCGAGTATCTGTGCGTTTTCTTTGAGAAGCTTTTCAACGCACTGCGGTGAAATATTTCCAAGAATAACAAAAGCGTCGTTTGGGTATTTTTCTGATTTTTCTTTGAAAACTTTTTCTGGCAGTTCCGGTTTGTCTTCAAGTTCTGAAAGGAAAAGAAGATGAAGTCTTCCTTTCTCTCCAAAGGGAAGCCCTTTAAAACCGCCAAGTTCTATTATTTCTTCCTCTTTGAAACCTTCAACCCCGGCAAGAAAGTAAGTGCCGTTGTAATACTCCTTAAGTTTGTCCCCAAAAGAGAGGTCTCTGGCTCCGATTGCAACAAGATAATTGTTTCTTAAAAGGAAATCGCCAACTCTTTTGTTTATCAAATCTTTTGACGGGCTTCTATCCATAAAAACATTGGGAAGTTCAACGGGAACTATCTTTGCGTTTTGTTTTTCTACTTTGATTTTTTCTAAAATTGGCAATCTTCTGGAAAGCCCGCCTGCTGGAGAAGTCCTACACCCGCAGGGGATTAAATAACCTTCAAGGTCTCCTGTTATAAAAAGCGTTGTTTCATTTTCCTCTCTTAAAAATTGAATTGAGAGAAAAATTCCAAGCAAAAGAGCCATAAATAAAACTAAAAGTAAAAGTCTCAACCCATTATTCATAGGGCAACTCCAAATTTATTATTTTCTCACAAATAATCAGATAAAGCAAAGCATTTTAAGAGGTTTTAACTATCTTATAAAGCGTTGTTCTTTTTATTGGAACAAAGCCGCAATTGACAATCATTTTTCTCAATTCTTCTTCGTTCGTTCTGTTTAAACAGCCCGCCTCTCTGACTACATTTTCCTCAATCATCACTGAACCGACATCGTTTGCCCCAAAATGAAGAGCAACAGATGCTATGTCAAGCCCCTGCGTAAGCCAGCTCGCCTGTATGTTCATTATGTTGTCAAGATAAATTCTTGAGAAAGCAAGAACTTTCAAATATTTGGTGTAAGGAGTTTTCTCCGCTTTTACTTTTGCTTTCCCGCCCTGCTGATAAGTCCAAGGAATAAAAGCGGTAAAACCTTTTGTTTTGTCTTGGAGGTTCCTTATCAAATCAAGGTGGTAAACAATTTCTTCATCTTTTTCTATTGTGCCAAACATCATAGTTGCTGTGGTTTTGATTTTGAGCTGATGCGCTTTTTCCATTACTCCAATCCACTCTTGGGCATTCGCCTTTCGGGGCGCAATTTTTTTTCTTGTTTTTTCAGAAAGAATTTCCGCCCCTCCTCCGGGAAGACTCATTAAGCCCGCCTTTTTTAATTCCTTCAAGACTTCACCAACAGACATTTTGAAGTTTTTCGCAAAAAAAACAATCTCAGGAGGCGAAAAAGCGTGAATATGGATTTGGGGAAAAGCTTTTCTTATGGCTTTGAGGAGTTCAACATAATAATTGAAAGGAATTTTTGGATTATGCCCGCCCTGTAGAAGAATTCCTGTTCCCCCTAAATTTATCGTCTCATCAATTTTCTCAAGCACTTCCTCTATCTTTAAAGTGTATGCGTCTCTATCTTTTTCATCTCTATAAAAAGCACAAAAGGAGCATTTGGTTTCGCAAACATTTGTATAGTTGATGTTCCTGTCTATAATATAAGTTACAAAATCCTTAGGATGAAGTTTATATCTTATTTTTTGAGCGTAAAAACCCATCTCAGCAAGAGACCCCTTTTTAAGCAGCATAATCCCATCTTCAAAGGTAATTCTCTTTCCTTTCTCAATTTTTTCGAATATTTTCTCAAGGTTATCTCTCATCAAAAACCTTTCGGTAGAATTTGAGCGCTTCTTTTCCTTCTTCTCCCAAAAAATAAAATAAACTTTTTGTAAAGTAATCCCGTAATGTTTTTTCATCAATTTTGGTCTCTTGCTCAGCCCATTTTATTATTTGATCAAGTTTTTTTATTGACTTTCTATATCCTTCAGAAAGAAGAGTTTCGCTGTCACTAACCCGCTTTTTGTCATTCTTAGCCCAAAGCGCAAAAAGAGCAGGCAACTTGGTTTTCTTTTTCCACAAAGAGGCGATATCCGTAGTTTTGAGACCGCACTTTCTTAATTTTAGCGCCTTGTCTCCAATTAAAAGTTGACCTTCATCAAATCCAAGGTCGTTTAGATTTTTTCTCTTCTTTTCGAATCTTATAAACTTCTCCTGAAATAGATATTTTGTCATCGCCTGAGAAGTCCTGCTGTTTGGGTCTAAATATATTTTTTCTATTTGGTTCATTTTCCCTTTATGAAAAAGGAGAACAGATTTTACATTTCCATTGGAAAGAACTCCATACGGAGCTGCCTCAACAAATCTATTTTTTACAAATTCATAAGTTGGAAGAAGGGCGATGTCATAATTCCCCATCTTAAATAAGGGCAAGATCTGACTTGGCTTTGCAAACGCAAGGTCAACACTTTTTTCATCTTTTAACGCCCACCACAGAGGAGCGGAATTGATGAAAGAAATTGTAACAATTTTAGTTTTCATTTTTTAGCAATGCAAGAAGATGAAACAATGCGTAATTTGATGTTATCTCAATAACACCTTCCCTTGAAAGAGGAAAGATATATTTAAAAACCCTCTCTTCGTTTGGCTTTGAAACTGCTATATAAACAAGCCCAACCGGTTTCTTTCTGTTTCCTCCCGTAGGACCAGCAATGCCTGTTGTTGCTATTGCGCACTGCGAGAGAAATCTTGCCCTTGCCCCTCTTGCCATCGCAAGAGCAACTTTTTCGCTTACCGCGCCATATTTTTTAATGTAATCTTCTGGAACCCCCAATATTTCTGTTTTTGCTTCGTTTGAATAAGCTGTTACTGCGCCCTTGAAGAAATCGCTTGCCCCGCTTAAAGAAACTATTTTCTTTGATATATTTCCTCCCGTCAAAGATTCTGCGACTGACAAAAAGAAACGATTTTTGTTGAGAAGTTTCTTTATTTCTTCAACTATTGATGAACCTTCCATACTCACAATATTTTTTTTAAATTTTTTCCTGATTTCGTCTTCGGTTCTTGTTTTTATCTTTTCATCCTTGAAAAGAATTTTTAAATCCACGACGCCAAAGTGTGGAAGAATTGAATATCTTACTTCTTTGCGTTTGTCAAATTTCTTCAAATATTGCTGAATAGCGCTTTCTCTTATTGCAGCAAGAGTTATTTTTAACTCTATCTTTTTTTTGCATTTGAAATTTTTGTCAATCTGTTTTGAGACAAAATTATCAAACATATCCCTAAATTCAACCGGAACGCCGGGAAGCAGAAATGCGTTTTTGCCTTTTTCTTTTAAATAGACTCCTCCGGCAAGTCCATATTTGTTGGGAATTATTTTGCATTCTTTTGGCAGAAAAGCCATTTTTTTGTCAAAATCGTTTATTTTTCTTCCCCATTTATTGAACTTTTTTTCAATCTCTTTAAGCCATTTATTGTCCAAAACCAAATCTCTTTTTATTGCTTTGGAAAAACCTTCCCTCGTTAAATCATCCCCTGTGGGTCCCATCCCCCCAGAAGCGATCACAATATCTGATGTTTTAAGCGCATTTTCAAAGGCAACTTTAATTGTTTCTATATTGTCTTCAATAATTTGGAGATTTGCCACATCAAAATTTCTTTTTTTTAAGAAATCAAGAACTATTTTCCCGTTACTCTCTTTTTCCTGAAGATCAAATAATTCTGACCCTATTAAAAGAAGGGACGCCTTAAGCAAATTATTCCCTCTCCTCTTCTTTCACATAGTCTTCGTATCCGTTTTCAATAAAAAGTTTTGCGATCTCCCTTTTGATGGCATCAGATACTTCTTCCGGCTTTGTATCTTCACTAAAATGAAGCGGTTTTCCATAATAAATTTTCACTTTATGAGGCTTTGGGAACTTTGAATGTGCGGGGAGCGCTTCTCGCGTCCCCACTATCGCGGCGGGAACTATCGGCGCCTTGCTTCTCAAAGCGTAAACTCCAACGCCCTTTCTCGCTTCAAGAAGAAATCCCGCCCTTGATCTCTGCCCTTCGGGAAAAATCCCCACAACTCCCTCTTTGGAAAGAACCCTCATCGTCTTTTTGTAAGCGGAAACTTGAAGCCCTTCTCCTATTGGAATTGTGTCAAGAAGAAAACACAACTGCCTTAAAATAACTTTTTCGTAATAGACCGCTGTCATTATGTAATGGATCCTTCTCGGAAAGGCAATTCCGAGCGTCAAAGGATCAAGATAAGAAAAATGGTTTGCCGCAACTATTAATCTTCCTTTTTTGGGGATGTTTTCTTTTCCGTATGCTTTCACCCTAAAGTATGGATAACACACCAATGCGACAAAAATTCTTGCGATATAATAGAAAACGGCTTTAATCTTATCCAGCAATTCTTTCTCCGGAAAAATAAGGGGGTAATCCCCAAAAGCTCTTTATTTTACAATA
>JAAZNT010000412.1 GCA_012798145.1 Thermoanaerobaculaceae bacterium
GTTGTCTTGATAATTTTTAACTTCTTTTACAGACAGATCATTTCCATAGGCTCTTTGGACAATAAGGTAAGGCAGTCGTAAATCTTCCCTGATCCACTCAAAAAGACCAAAAGAAGCCAAAACGCAAAGGAGCGCAGCAAAAACAAACTGCGGCTTAAAAAGTCTTTGCATAATAATCGAAAAAAATAGCGAAAGAAGAACTCCAATTAAAAGCAGGAAAACTGAAAAGAAAAAGATTCCCTTTAAATAAGAAATTTTTTCAAAATTCTCCAACTGCGCTTTTGGAATTTGAAACCAATAAAAAATTATTGAAATTGAAAAACACAAAAAGGAATAAAAGAGATATTTGAAATATCTTTTGGCAAGAAAACTTTTTAAAGGGGATTCACCAATAAAGGATACATAAAAAAGGTAAAAAAGAGAACCAATCATAACTGCTATGAAAACTCTTGACAAAAGACTGGGGAAAAAAGTCCTGTTAAAAAATGCTTTAAAGAGGTTTATACCTCCTTTCGCTTTACTCGGCGTAAGTTGAAAAGTCAGAATTCCATTTATAAAAAAAAGCGTCATAAAAGATGAAATAAAATAGTTTCTTATGATTTTCAAATGGAGTTTTTCTGAGATTTTTCCCCAAGTGTCATAATAAATAAGAATGAAAAAAATTGAGAGAAAAAAGAAAACCCATTCTACAGCAAAAATCCACAAAAACCTGTTAACGAGATAACCAGTGGAAAAGGGCGAAATCATACCGATTATAAACCATATTCCTAAACCGCTGACGCTTCCGAACACAACAACAATATAAAGAAATTTTTCCGAAATATTTTTAATAAAAGAAAGCGTAGCGTTATCTCCTTCTTTGACACCCCTTCTTTCTTCAAGATAAAGCAACAAGCCTCCGCCTATCGCCAAATGGGCAACTATGGTATGAAGAAACCCTACAATCGCGATTGTAAGCGGAGAAAAAATAAAATTGTTGACGGGCGGATAAATATTGTAATCCATCAGAGAACTTATGATCTCCCATTTTTCAGATATTTTTCTTTATAGCCCATATTCAACGCTCCTGAATAAAAGATACTCCAATTTTTCAACAAAAACAACACAAGACTTTACTTCTCTTCGTCAACTTTGAGAACGGCGAGAAAGGCTTCTTGAGGAATTGAAACTTCTCCAACCATCTTCATTCTCTTCTTTCCCTCTTTTTGCTTTTCAAGAAGTTTCCTTTTTCTCGTTATGTCGCCTCCATAGCATTTTGCAAGAACATTTTTCCTAAGCGGCTTTACTACAGTCCTTGCGATCACTCTGCTTGATATAGCCGCCTGAATAACAACCTCAAAAAGCTGCTTGGGAATTCCCTCCTTCAGTTTGGATGCAGCGGTTCTTCCTCTGCTTTCCGCCTTTGACCTATGAGAAATAAAAGATAGAGCGTCAACCGGTTTTTGGTTGACAAGAATATCAACTTTCACAAGGTCTGACTCTCTGTAATCTCCTATCACATAATCCATTGAAGCGTATCCCCTTGAGAGCGTTTTAAGTTTGTCATAAAAGTCAACAATGATCTCGCTTAAAGGAATCTCGTATTGAATTA
>JAAZNT010000413.1 GCA_012798145.1 Thermoanaerobaculaceae bacterium
AACCAGAAGCCAGATGTATCGCGGAAGGGCAAACTGGAGTCACATTGCGGAACTAAAAAGAATCCTTAAAATAGCTGTCATCGGAAACGGAGATATCTTAACTCCTTATGACGCAAAAATGATGGCAGAAAAAACAAATTGCGACGGCATAATGATTGGAAGGGGGGCGGTAAAAAATCCATTTGTTTTTCAGCAGATTGTTTCGCTTTTTTCAAAGGGAAGTTACCAGAACGCTTCGGGGACGGAGAGATTAAATTTTCTTGTTGTCCATTTTGAAAACCTCAAAAAAGAACTTCCCGATTTAACCGCACTCCATTTTATGAAAGTTTTCGTCGGGAAATACACAAAAGGAATGGCGGAAAGCGCAAAGTTGAGGCAGACGCTTTCTCTTGTAAAAAATTCAGATGAACTTCTTGAAAAAATTGTTGAATTTAAAAAAGAATATGATAATAAATTTTTTTTTAAGGAGGATGCCATATGAGCAAAAAGAAAAGCAAAAGGTTTTTAAAGAAAATTTCCAAAAAAGCGGGGCTTCCTCCCGGCTCTCTTGTTCACATTGGAGAAGAAAAAAGTGAGAAAACAAAAATAGAAGCGATATATTTTGACGAAGAAATTTGCGAAACGAGGGAATTAACCTCTTTCGAGGAAGCAGAACATTTTCTTCAAAAAAAAGGAGTGACCTGGATTAATGTTGACGGAGTTTCTGATGTTGGCTTAATTGAGAGAGCGGGAAAATTCTTCAACATAAACGAACTTGTTTTGGAAGACATTTTAAACACAGAGCAAAGACCCCAAGCGAAAGATTTTGGCGAATTTCTTTTTGTTGTCCTTAAAATGGCAAAATATGATGACGCAAAAGATGAACTCCTCACAGAACAGGTGAGTATAATTGTAGGTAAAAACTATGTCCTCTCTTTTCAGGAAGGGTTGGAAGGTGATGTTTTTGACCCAGTTAGAGAAAGGATAAAAAAAGGAAAAGAGAGAATAAGAAAAATGTGCTCCGATTATCTTGCCCACGCATTGATAGACGCTTCTGTTGACAGTTTTTTTGTTGTTCTTGAAAAAATAGGATTAAAACTTGAAGATATAGAAGAAGAGACTCTTTCACTTCCGTCGTCAAAAACGATTGAAGACATCCACAAATTGAAAAGAAATTTGATATTTTTAAGAAAAGCGGTTTGGCCAATAAGGGAAGTTGCTGGTTTTCTTGAAAGAAGCGATTCTCATCTGATACAAAAAACCACTTCGCAATATTTCAGGGATATTTATGACCACACTCTTCAACTTATTGATTTGATTGAAACTTTCAGGGATATCGGCGGAGGCATTCTTGATATCTATCTATCAAATATGAGCAACCGCCTAAATGAGGTGATGAAAGTTTTGACAATAATTTCAACAATTTTTATTCCCCTTACATTCATAGCTGGGGTTTACGGAATGAACTTTCACAATATGCCCGAACTTGAGTGGAAATATGGCTATTTTTTGATACTTTTCGTTATGGGAATTGTTGCGTTTTTGATGGTTCGCTTTTTTAGAAAGAAAGAATGGATTTGAATTCGGTTATTTTGCTTTTAAGAAGAGAGGAAGAGCGGAAGGTCAAGGGGAGTCTTTACGAGATTTATATTAAACCCAAATTTATCAATAGAATAAATTTTTCTAACGACTTTCATTAGAGAAAATGGAAGATAACAAACTAACCAATCGGCAGGCAGTTTGCCTTCGGCAACCTGAAACATAATCAAAAATCTTCTTACAAAATTTCATTTTCCCAATCAATCTCTGATCGCTTGGTAACGTCTTTTTAATGGCAAATCTGGGTTAATAAAATAGAATCCAAAGAACAAGCTCTATAAATTAGAGATATTTTTTTGCTTCTTTTTTTATTCTCTTGGTCTGTTTCTGTATCTGTCAACGGCTTTTAAGATTTTCTTTCTTATCCTTAAATTGAGGGGTGTTACTTCAAGAAGTTCGTCATCCGCCAAAAATTCAATGCTTTGTTCAAGCCCTAAAATTTTAGGGGGGACAAGTTTTACCGCTTCGTCGGCGGTGGATGCGCGCATATTTGTGAGGTGTTTTTCTTTAACTATGTTCACATCAAGGTCGTTTGCTCTGTTGTTTTCGCCTACAACCATTCCTTCGTAAACAGGAGTTTGGGGAGCGACAAATAGCTGTCCTCTGCTTTGAAGATGGTCTATTGTGTAAGAGGTTGCTTTTCCGGGGCGGTCAGCCACAAGCGCTCCTGTTACTCTTCCGGGAATCTCTCCCTGCCATTTTTCATATCCATCAAAAAGAGAATTCATAATCCCCGTTCCTCTTGTTTCTGTAAGGAATTGTGTCCTAAAGCCGATAAGCCCGCGTGTGGGAACTCTCCACTCCATCCTTACCCTTCCGCTTCCGTGGTTGACCATATTCATCATTTTACCTTTTCTGGGGCTGAGAATTTGGGTTACTGCGCCGATGAACTCTTCTGGGCAGTCAATTTGAACTAATTCCATTGGTTCAAGGATGTCGCCATTTTCATCCTGCTTTGTCAGTATCTTAGGCCTTGAAACAGAGAGTTCAAAACCTTCTCTTCTCATCGTTTCAATCAAAATAGCAAGCTGAAGCTCTCCCCTTCCTCTCACTTCAAACTGGTCTCCGGTTGGGGGAAAAATTATTGTCAAACTCACATTTTTTTGGGCTTCTTTTTCAAGGCGACTCCTGATCTGCCTTGCTGTGACAAGTTTGCCTTCCTGTCCCGCAAAGGGGGATGTGTTGATTGAAAAAATCATTGACATAGTTGGTTCGTCAACAGTTATTCTTGGCAGCGGCTTTGGAAAATCAACTTCGCAGAAAGTGTCTCCGATGCAAACATCGGGAAATCCGGCAAGAAGGCAAATGTCGCCTGCGGAGACCTCCTCAGCGTCAACTCTGTCCAATCCTTCGTAAAGGGTAAGAGAAGTGGGCTTGCCTTTTGTTTGGGATTTTTCTTGAAGCAGAATCAACTCCTTGCCCGCTTTTAATGTTCCGTTAAAAATCCTGCAGAGGGCAAGTCGTCCCAAATAATCGCTGTAATCAAGGTTTGTAACAAGCGCCTGAAGCGGTTCTTGGGGATTAAACTCTGGAGCTGGAATCGTGTTAAGAATTGTTTCAAAAAGAGGAATGAGATTTGTTCCCGGCTTTGCCAAATCAAAAGTGGCTGTTCCCTTTTTGGCGTTTGTGTAAAGAATCGGGAATTTGATTTGCTCTTCCGTAGCGTCAAGGTCTATGTAAAGGTCGTAAATCTCGTTCAAAACCTCAACGCACCTTGCATCCAAGCGGTCTATTTTGTTAATTACGACGATTGAGGGAAGATTTTTTTCCAGTGCTTTTCTTAAAACGAATCTGCTTTGCGGAAGAGGTCCTTCCGCGGCGTCAACAAGAAGAAGCACACCGTCAACCATTGTGAGCGCTCTTTCGACTTCTCCTCCAAAATCTGAATGGCCCGGAGTGTCAACGATGTTTATTTTTACATCTTTGAATTTGACAGAAGTGTTTTTTGCGAGGATAGTTATTCCTTTTTCTCGTTCAAGGTCGTTTGAATCCATAACGCGTTCAATAACACTCTGGTTTGACCTGAAAATCCCCGATTGCCAGAGCATAGCGTCAACGAGCGTTGTTTTTCCGTGGTCAACATGAGCAATAATGGCAATGTTTCTGATATCTTCTCTGCGCATAAAAATATTTCCTTTCTTAAGAACCCTTCTTAAAATCCTTATCTTTAGGATCGCGGGGAAAAATACGATACAACAAATTGAAAAAAGATTCAAATTATATGCTAACTTTTATCCCAAATTTCTCATTAAAAAACTTTGACAAGCGATTAGAGATTGCTTAGTGAAAATGGAAGCTACTTGCAGAAGAGTCAAGATTCAGTCATTCACAAATTTTATAAGTTGGGGTAAAATTTGATTTAGGAGTTGAAATGGCAATAGATTTGATTTCTCTTTTTATTGGAATTGCTTTAGGAATTCTTTCGGGTGCGCTTTTTGGCTATTTGGTTGGAGTAAAATCTCAGACGAAACTAAAAATAGAAAAAGCGCAGTTGGAAACAAAACTTGCAAAAGAGAGAGAAAATTACCAGCAATTTATTGAAAACAAAAAGGCGCTTGAAGATGCTTTCAAATCTTTGGCATCTGACGCATTAAATCAAAACAGCAAAAATTTTGTTGAACTTGCTATGCAGAATTTGAAGACAATTGAGGCAGAAACAAAGGGCGTTTTGGGAGAGAAGGGAACGGAAATCACATCCAAAATAGCGGAATTAAGAAGCGCCCTTGAAAGATTTGACAAAAATGTCAAAGACATTGAAATCAAAAGAGAAACAGCATATTCAACTTTGAAATCAGGGCAGGAAACACTTGATAAAACAACATCAGAACTCTTAAAAGCTCTTCAATTCGCCAAAGGGATAGGAAACTGGGGAGAGATACAATTAAGAAGAATAGCGGAAATTTCAGGGATGGTAGAACACTGCGATTTTGATACCCAAGTTTATGTAAAGGCAGATGGGGATAGTTATTACGCCGATATGGTGGTCCACCTTCCTCAAAACAGAAAAATAATAATTGATTCAAAAGCGCCTTTGTCTGCCTTCCTCAAATCGCTTGATGAAAACGAGAAGAACAAGGATGAACTTGTTAAAGAGTTTGTAAAAAATGTTAAAGACAGGGCAAGCGAACTTTCCAAAAAAGAGTATTACAAAAAAATTGATGGAAGCGTTGATTTTGTTGTGATGTTCATTCCGTCAGAAGCGATGTTTTCAACGATAATTGAAAGAGAATCTGCTTTTGTAGAAGATTGTGTGAAATCAAACATAATACCTGCTTCTCCTTTAAATCTGATAGCGCTTTTGAAATCTGTGGCTTACGGATGGAGACAACAGGAACTTGAAGTTGAAGCAAGGGCAATTCTTGAGAAGGCGAGAGAACTTTACAACGGGCTCTGTTCATCAACAGAGCATATTCAAAAACTTGGAAAATCCCTTGAAAGCGCAGTAGAAAATTATAATAAGTACATAGGAAGCGTTGAGAGGAATGTCCTTGCAAAAGGAAGAGAACTAATTAAATTAGAGCCAGATAAACCTATAAAAGAATTGAGCGAAATCAATGCTGTTCAAAGAGAACTTAAATCTCCCGATTGGAAATAGAGGAAAAAATGACGCAAGAAAGAAAAATTGGAATAATAGTTTGGTTTGCGATTCTTATGAGCGTTGTTTTATACGCAGTGATTATTTCTCTTATTAAAGTTGAACCGAAAGAAATCGCCTTCAATAAAAACATTTTTCTTGTTTTAGGAGGGATTTTTGCGATTCTTCCATATTTAATGAAATATTTTAAGCCTCTTCAAATTGCTGTTCCATTTGGGGTAGTAATAGCTGAAATACCCGCAATTTTAGGGCTTGCCGTTTATTTTGCTTTTTCTGACAAAAGCCTTGCATACCGCCTCATTGCCATTTCTTTTGTCAGTATTCTTTTTCTCTTCCCGGCAGAAAATAAATCTGAAAAAAAACCCGATGATTTTCAAAACCCTCCACCGATAGAATGAGAAGCAATATCCAAAATGGTTTCTTTTTAAGCAAAATTCAAAATATCAAATTCCCTTCATTGTATAATAACTTTTTCTGTTGTTTATTCGTAGTTTTTATTTTGGAGGTGATTTTATGAAGAAAATTTTTTTATTGGCGCTGGTGATGGTTTTGTCGCTGTTTGTTTTTTCACAGGAACATTTGATGAGGTTTGCAGATGTGAGAGGAGATGTTGTTGTTTTCACTTATGAGGGTGACATCTGGAAGGGCTCAATCAGAGGTGGAGAAGCTTACAGAATTACAAGCGACAAAGGAGAAGAAAGATACGCAAAAATAAGCCCCGACGGTAAATGGATCGCATTTACGGCGGAATATGACGGCGGGGTTGATGTTTATTTGATGCCTATCAGCGGGGGAGAGCCGAAAAGGTTGACCTACCACCTCTCTGCAGATCTTGTACTCGGCTGGACTCCCGACAGCGAAAATGTTCTTTTTAGAACAAGAAGAGAATACCCAATGAGGGGGGAGCAAATTTACACAGTGAGCATAAATGGTGGTAACGAAAAGAAACTCCCTGTGGATAGGGGAGGGCTTGCTTCAATCTCTCCCGACGGCAAATATATTGCGTATTGTCGGCTTTCGGGCGAAAATGCAACTTGGAAAAGGCACGAAGGAGGAGACGCTCAAGAAATTTGGATGGGGTCCCTTGAAACAAAGGATTATCAAGTGATTGCTCCTTGGCGGGGAATTGACAACTACCCGATGTGGTGGAAAAACGGGATCTATTTCCTTTCCGACAGGGAAAAGGGAACTATGAACATTTTCAGATACGATGTCCAAACAAAAGAAGTGAAGGCTATAACCCATTTTGATGATTTTGACATCAAATATCCATCTCTCGGCGATGGAAAAATAATTTTTAATTACAAGGAAAAACTTTACATTTTGAATCTTGACAACGAGACGATAGTTCCTTTGACAATAAAGGTTGTTTCAGACAGAGTGAAAGTTAGAGAAGATTATGTTGACCCCGCTGAAAACACAGGGGCATTCGGGCTTTCTCCCGATGGAAAAACTTTCCTTCTTGAAAGCAGAGGTGAAATCCTTTTAATTCCAGCAGAAAAGGAAAAAGGACTTCCCAAAAACCTCACAAACACAAGCGGAATAAGAGAAAAGAATCCAGCTTTTTCTCCCGACGGAAAATGGATCGCTTTCATCTCTGACAAAACAGGTGAAGAAGAGATTTATCTAATTGA
>JAAZNT010000414.1 GCA_012798145.1 Thermoanaerobaculaceae bacterium
GGGGGAGAGAATTATTTAAAGAGTCAAATTTTCCACTATTCTGTGCTTCCGTTCTATTTTCATTGTATTTTCTAAAAGGATTTTCTTCAATAATAGACTTTAACGAAAATAAAAAATTATATTTTTTTGCTTCTTCCAAAATTTTTTCCTTTCCTCCCCATTTTTTTATTGTGTTTATGAAACTAACCTCATCTCCCAAAAATTTCAAAAGGCGAAGATATTCAAGTTTTGAAGAAAAAGATTCATGCGGACAAGAATTTTTTTCAAAGATTTCAAATGATTCTTTAATCCCTTCAAGTGCCAGCAGGAAATAATTCCTTTCAAAAATGCATATGGCAAAAACAACCTTTGCCATACCCTTTTCATATTGGTTTTTTAAAAATAGTGTTTTGTTATTTGTATTAAGTAGTATTTCAGTGGCACGGCTTATTTCTCCTTTTGACCATAAAGATAATGCAAAATGGATAGCAACATACAAAAGGTGCTCTCTTTGATTGAAATCCTTGGCTATTTCAAAGCCCTTTTTGGAATATTTAATTGCTCTTTCTAAATTACCAGATTCATAAGATAATTGCACGATATTATTGATAATTGCCGTTAGTCTTGGGTATAAATTATTTTTTTTTGCAAAAATAAAGCTTTTTCTATAGTAACTATATGCTCTCAAAAAATCAAGGTTGTGTCTTGATATTGATCCCAAATTCATTAAAGCGACAACTCTAAAAACAGCGTCTCCTTCAAATTTGGGGAGGGAAAGGAGTTTTTCAAGACATTTTCTGCCTTCTTCATATCTGCCTGCGGGACCATAGACTCTTCCAACAAGGTTTAATAGCGCTCTTGCTATTCCGTAAAGATAATTTGATTTTTCTGAAATCTCAAGGGACTTTTTAAGATTTAATTCTGCTTCAGCTAACTGTCCTTCTCTTGTGTTCTTTTCTGAAATAAAATTATAAAAACTTGAAACTTCGCTTTGAGACATTTTGTTTATAAATTGCGCCAAATTATCAAGTAAATTTTTGAAATCTTCCAAATTGCCGAGGGAAAGATAAATATCAAGAAGTTTAAAGCTATCTTCAAAATAGTCTTTGGAAATATCATCATTCTTTATAACATACTCATAGTGTTTTAAGGCGGAAAGGTTGTCGTATCTTTCAGAGAACATTCTTGCTGACAATCTGTGAAACTTAATAGCGTTTTCTTTGTCTTCAGCCCTTTCTGAATGGTAGGCAAGATATGGGAATACAGATGGCTTTGACTCTCCTTCAAGGTTGTAAATTTCCCAAAAAACTTTCTTGTGAAAATCTCTTTTGAATGAAAAGGGAGCAAGGTTGTAAATCGCTTCGTAAAGCAGAGTGTCAGTGAATTGAAGGTATTTTCTCTTTCCGGAATTGTCTATTTTTAGGAAATTTTTCTTTTCAAGTTTGTCAGACAAATCATCAATTTCTTTTTCATCAAAATCTGAAATCTTTGAAAGAAGATTGACAGAGACATTAAGCCCGAGAATAGATGAGGAAAAGAGAAAATCTTTTTCCCTCTTTGAAAGTCTGTCAAACTCTTTGAGATATATCGCTTCAAGAGAATCGGGAAAAGTTGTCTTGAAAAGCCTGTCCTCATCAATAAATTTGACTCCCTCTTTCTCTATCACAAGGTTTTCTTTTTGCGCTGTTTCATAAAGTGCGGAAAGAAGTTGCGGGTTTCCTTTGCTTTTTTCTTCAAAAAAATCTATTGCTTTTTCGGTAAGGTTTTTAAGGTTAAATTCTTTTTCTAAAAATTCTTTTATATTATCTTTGGAAAGAAGCGGAAGTTCAATTTTCTTTTCAAAAGAATTTGCGATTTGGTTAGAAAAAATCTCTTTTCTTGAAAAGACCGCAAAATCAAGAGATTTCTTTTCATACTGCGTTAAATATTGCGATAGAAACTGCAGAGATGTTTCATCTGCAAAAGAGAGGTTATCAACAATAATTATTGTTTTTTCAACATTGTTTAAAAGAGAGAGAAAAATTGAAAAGGCAATGTCTCTTCTGTCTTTTGGAGTGAGATTCTTAAGCGAAGGGTTTTCTTTTTCCTTGTATCCCAGATAGGGATTTAACAAATCGGTGAAATCTCTCAATTTGTCGGGAAGCTTTTGAGCAAGGGCTGATAAGTCTTCTTCGTTTTTTATTTGAAGAAGTTTCTTCATTATTCTGCTGAAAAGAGAGAAGAAAAGTTCCTTTGAAAATGGGTGAAGTTCAATCTTGATTGATTTGTATTCCCTCAAAATAGTTTGGTTGTAAAGCCATTCCGAAAGTGAACTTTTTCCTCCGCCTATTTCAGATGTTATTAAAAGAGGGCTTCTTTCCTCTGATTTTATCCATTCAACAAGTTCTTTTTGAATTCCTTCAAATCCGTAAAGAGTTTTAGTTTTTTCAGTTTTCTCTTCTTCAATTTTTATTGGTTCAAAAATGGGTATAAGAGCGCTTTTGCCTTTTACAGATATTTTTCCTCTTTCAATAAATTCAATATCATTTTTTGCCGCTTTATAAGTGTTCTCATCGGTGATTATTATTGCGTTGTTGTGATTTTGCTCTTTGTGAACAATGTTTTTTGCGTAGCCCATCAATCTTGCTGAAAGATTAATTCCGTCTCCCATCACTGTAAATTCTCTTCTATTAATGGAGCCAAGTGGACCAGAAAATAAGTGGGATGAAGTTATTCCCATTTTTATTTGGTGATTTTTATCCATAGATTCAACGATTTCCAAAGCGCATCTTGTTGCCATTATTTCACGCTTCTCAAGTGAGTGAGGGGTCCCAAAAAGAAGGAGCGCTTTAGAACCCTTGTCTCCGAAGTCAAGTTTGTTGATAAAGCCCCCATATTTGGAAACAATCTTTTTTAAGTTGGAATAAAAATGACAGATTTCTTTGTGAGTCTCTTCATCACTTTCTTTTGATAAGGAAAAAGAGAGAAAAATGACGGTTGTTCCCCTGTGTTCTCCCATTGTAGTTGGGTCGGATAGTTCAATTATATGCTTTGGAAGATATTGAGAAAGAAAATTGTTCAGACTACTTTGAAATTGCTTTTTTGCTTTTAAGGGCTTTTTATGATAAGAACCGCTGATAATTTCAAAACCGTCCGAAAATTCCCTTTTTGAGAGGTAATCTGGCACAAAAACATTTTTAGCTGCAACTGTTTCTCCTTTTTTGGCGTGATGCTCAGCTTCGGCAGAATCGTCAAGAGGTTCTCCGAGTGCGTAATAATCTATCTCTTTGCTATCATTGATAATTCCTATTAGAGTTTTTCCTTTTGAACAGCCGATTTTCATCTCAAGTTTAAATTCCCCGGCTCTTGTTTTAATTGCGCTAAAATCTTTCATTTTTTCAAGCATTTCAAGCCCGCAGGAAAGAGCGGTTTCGCCGTTGTCTTCTTCAAAAAGAATTGTTATGGCGTCTCCTGCAAAGCGAAGGACATCGCCATCGTATTCATCTACAATTTTTAACATCTCCGAGAAATAGTTGTTTAAGATTCTGGTAAGTTCTTCGCTGCCTTCTTTTCCAAGAACCATAAGCGCTTCTGTAAGAGGAGTAAAACCGGCGACATCTGCAAAGAGAACTGCTCCTTCAAAGACTTTATATTCTTTGTTTTCTGACAACAAGGTCAAAACTGAATTTGGCAGGAAACAACCAAGATTACCCTTCATCAAAAATAGTTTATCATAAAATTCGCCGTCAATTAAAAATGAGAGCAAGAGGAGAAAACTTATTTCATTTCCTTGGCCCCGTTTCTGTATATATTATTTCTTTTGCTTTATCTATTGCTTTATTGACAATTGTTTGCTATTATATTCTTTGATGGTTGAGGATTCTTTAAAAAGCGGAAGTTCAGATTATTTTCCACCTGTGTTCAGGGAGGTACAAAGTTTCAGGAACAACAAACTCATTTGGGTGTCATATGTTGTTTTGATTATTGCCAGCGCTTTCCTTATTTATGCAATGGCTGACCAGCATTCGAAAAATAAACCATTTTTCCCGCTTCTGCTGCCTCTTGGTTTTATTGTTCTTATCTTCTTTTTTACTTTTAATTTGAGGTTGGTTATAGAAATAACTCCTTATGAACTGAGATTCAAAATGATCCCATTGATGTTCAAAAAAAAAGTTTATCAGCTGACTGAGATAGAAAAATGCGAACCGGTAGTTTATAAACCTATTGCAGAGTATGGAGGATGGGGAATTAGACGCGGTAGAGAAATGTGGGCGTATAATGTTTATGGTAATAGGGGAGTTGTTGTGTATTTGAGAAGCGGAAAGAAATTCCTGCTTGGAAGTCAAAAACCTGAAGAACTTGCAAGGAGCTTGATGCAGCCGCTATGAACGCTTCTCCTGTAAGAATCCCTATTGAAGGGGTTTTAGACCTTCATACTTTCAGCCCAAAAGATGTGAAAAAACTTCTTCCTGAATACCTGACTCTTTGCAGAGATAAAGGTTTCAACGAAGTCAAAATAATTCACGGAAAAGGAAGCGGTTCTTTAAAAAATTATGTCAGAAAACAACTGGAGAAAATGGACTGAGGTCAGAGCCCTTGAAGGGATGGGACAAGCAGCAGAAAGTGGAGTCAGGGTAACTGTGAACTGGATTA
>JAAZNT010000024.1 GCA_012798145.1 Thermoanaerobaculaceae bacterium
TACGGGTGAAAGTGCATCAACATTTTTCGCCAAAGTAAGAGAATGCTCCAAAAGCCCAAAAAGATATGCGTGGTGTATTGATTTTGCCGCAGGAGAATTTGTGTATTTTTCAAAAACCTCGCTATTCCTGAAACTTTTAAGTAGTTTTTTATAATCTTCGTCTTTTATTGAATCAACAAACTTTTCAAACTCCCCTATCATCTTCTCTTTGTCCTGCGAGCTTTCATTTATAAACTTTGTCAGGTCGAAATCTTTCGCTTCAGAAACACTTTCAATGGTTATTGAGGGCTTGTCCTGATAATATTCAATTTTTCCTTTTATCATTAGCGGCTTGTTTGGTGTCAAAATATTTTTCAATTTTTCCACTCTGTTTTTTTCCCCGCCAGAAGAGTTCCATATTTTTCCGGAAACGGTTGTTTCTTTGTCCGCTTTGAACTGTCCTTGCCAAAACGGCTCTCCGTTTTTTGTCTCTTTTATTGTTCCATTTAATAAAAACAAAACCTCATTGATTGTTTCGTGATTCTCAAATTTTCTTTTCGCCATCTAAACCTCCATTGACCTCTTTATTTTATCAAAAAAAATGAAACAAAAGGAATAAACCTTGTCTTTTATTGTATAATATTTAACGATAGGAGGATAAAGATGAAAATTGCAATAATTTACGCCCACCCAAACCCAAAAAGTTTTAACGCCGCCGTCTGCGAAAAAGTGATTTCTTCTTTGAACTCAATAAAGGCAGAATACCGGCTTATAGACCTTTACAAAGAAAATTTTAAAACCTCTCTTGATGCGAAAGATTTTGAATCTCTTGCAAAAGGAGAAATGCCGCAGGATGTTGTAAAATATCAGAAAGATATCTTGTGGGCTGACAAACTTATCTTCATTTTTCCCGTCTGGTGGTGGTCTTACCCTGCAATTCTAAAGGGTTTCATTGACAGAGTCTTTCTGAAAGGCTTTGCCTATGACTTTGACCAAAACGGACTTGTGAAACTTCTCAAGCATCAAAAAGCGCTCGTTTTTATGACAACCGGAGGACCGAAAGAGGGATATGAGAAGAATAACGCCGTCGAAATCCTAAAAAGACCTCTGTCAGAAGGAGTTCTCTCATTCTGCGGAATTGACAACACAGATTTTCACATATTTTACGCAGTCCCCTACTGCACAGAAGAGGAAAGAAAAAACTACCTCAATCAAGTTGAAGAAGCAATCAAGAAGTTATAACCCTAAAAACAGACAGCGCTGAATCCATAACTTTCCCCGCAAATTTGACTTCTGCCTCCCCCTCTACTCCTATGAAAGGGTGCGTCGGCTATTATCTTCCCCCAAACTTTTTTTAATGTGCTATAATAAATACCCCTGATGGTTTCTTTTTTTAAGAAAGGGGAAGAATAGCAATGTCAAAGTTCATTTTTATTACGGGGGGTGTTGTATCATCGCTTGGAAAAGGAATAGCGGCGGCTTCTGTGGGCTGTCTTCTTGAATCAAGGGGCTTTAAAGTTGCAATACAAAAACTTGATCCTTACATAAATGTTGATCCCGGAACGATGAGCCCTTTTCAGCACGGAGAGGTTTTTGTGACTGAAGATGGAGCAGAAACAGACCTTGACCTTGGACATTATGAGAGGTTTACTTCTCAAATAAGTTCAAGAGGGAACAACTACACTGCGGGAAGAATTTACAAGCAGGTTATTGAAAAAGAGAGAAAGGGCGATTATCTCGGAGGGACTGTTCAAGTTGTTCCCCATATAACAAATGAGATTAAGAATGCCATAAGAAACGAAGCCAAAGATGTTGATATTCTTATTGTTGAAATCGGTGGAACCGTCGGCGACATTGAATCTCTGCCCTTTCTTGAAGCGATAAGACAAATACAGCTTGAAGAGGGTTCCGTAAACGCCCTTTTTATTCACCTTACGCTGATTCCTTTTATAAGAGCAAGCCACGAATTGAAGACAAAGCCCACCCAGCATTCTGTCAAAGAGCTTCTTTCAATAGGGATACAGCCCGACATTCTTTTATGCCGAACGGAATACCCTATTCCAAGAGATATGAAAGCGAAAATCGCCCTTTTCTGTAATGTCAGTGAAGAGGGCGTCATCACCGCAAGGGATGTTGAGCATGTTTATGAAGTTCCCCTTTATTTTGCTGAAGAAGGGCTTGATTATATAATCCTCAAATATTTAGGGCTTCCTCTTTCAGAAAGACACCTTGAGAAATGGGAGAATTTTGTTAACAGACTAAAGCATCCTAAAGATTCTGTAACTATAGGAATTGTTGGAAAATACATAAAATATGAGGATTCTTACAAGAGTTTGAAAGAATCTCTTGTAATTGGAGGAGTGGCAAACAACCTTGCGGTTGACATAAAATGGATTGAAGCCGAAGAATTGGAAAGCGAAGGTCCCAAAGCCAAACTTTCAGACATTCACGGAATTCTTATTCCGGGTGGATTCGGCGAAAGAGGAATTGAAGGAAAGATTCTTGCTGTCCAATACGCAAGGGAAAAGAAAATTCCTTTCTTTGGAATCTGCCTTGGAATGCAGGTAGCGACGATTGAATACGCAAGAAATGTCCTCGGGCTTAAAGACGCCACATCGACGGAGTTTGATAAAAACACAAAAAATCCAATTTTTTATAAGTTGAGGGACCTTTTGGGAGATGAAACTTTTGGCGGAAATATGCGGCTTGGGAAATATGACTGCGTTCTTAAAGAAGGAACGACCGCCGAAAAAGCATACGGGGTAAAAATGATAAGCGAAAGGCATCGCCATAGATATGAGTTCAATCCCGCTTACAAAGAACTTCTTGAACAAAAGGGACTTACGATAAGCGGAATTTCTCCCGACAACAAATTTGTTGAAATCGTTGAAATTAAGGACCATCCATGGTTTTTGGGGTGTCAATTCCATCCCGAATTCAAATCAAAGCCGCTCGCTCCACATCCCCTTTTCAGGGAATTTATTAAAGCGTCTTATGAAAACCGCCTGAAAATGGAAGAAAAAAAGTAAAATGAAAAAAACGAAAAATCCGATTCTTATTGCTGGACCGTGCGTTATTGAGAGCCGGGAACACTGCCTAAAAATCGCACAAGAGATCAAAAAAATCTCCGAAGATTTAAAAATGGAGATTGTTTTCAAGTCAAGTTTTGACAAGGCAAACAGGACATCTCTTGACAGTTACAGAGGTCCCGGATTAAAAAAAGGGTTGGAAATTCTTTCTCTGGTGAAAAAGGAAACGGGGCTCAAGGTTTTGACCGATGTGCACGAAACTTGTCAGGTTGAAGAAACTGCAAATATAGTTGACATAATTCAAATACCTGCATTTCTCTGCAGGCAGACTGATCTCCTTATCGCTTCAGCAAAAACCGGAAAAGTTGTCAATGTCAAAAAGGGACAGTTCCTTGCTCCCGAAGATATGAAGTTTGCGGTGGAAAAACTTGTAAAAAACGGAGCAAAAGAGATTTTTCTGACTGAAAGAGGAACTTTTTTCGGTTATCACAACCTTGTAGTGGATTTCAGGTCAATCCCAATAATGAAAGAATTTGGAGTTAAAGTGATATTTGACGCTACCCACTCTGTCCAGAAACCATCTTCTTCTGAGGGAAAATCTGGCGGAGAGTCGCAGTTTATACCACTTCTGGCTAAAGCGGCGGCGGCTGTTGGGGCTGACGGGTTCTTTTTTGAAGTTCACGACAATCCTCAAAAAGCGCTTTCTGACGGGGCAAATTCTCTAAAATTGGAATATTTCAAAAAACTTCTTGTGAAAATCTTTGAAATTTACAGGGCGGCTGAAGATGAAGAATAACTTTGATTCAGCAAGAAAAACTATTGAGACCGAATTGAAGGAACTTCAAAACCTTCTTCACTCTCTTGACGAAAACTTCGGCAGGGCTGTTGATGAAATCCTTGAGTGCGGCGGCAGAGTTGTCGTTACCGGGTTGGGAAAAAGCGGGCTTGTGGGAAGGAAAATATCAGCCACTTTCGCTTCAACTGGAACTCCAAGTTTTTTCCTTCACCCTTCTGAAGCTTTCCACGGAGACCTTGGAATGTTGAGGAAAGGAGATGTTGTCCTCGCCCTTTCAAACAGCGGCGAGACAGAGGAGATAATAAATCTAATTCCTTTTTTAAAAAGATTGGGCACCAAACTTATTTCTGTGACCGGAAATAAAAACTCAACGCTTGCACAAAACTCTGACATCCATATTCTTGCAGGAGTTTCAGAGGAAGGATGCCCGCTCAATCTCGCACCTATGGCGTCAACTACAGTCCAAATCGCTCTCGGGGATGCAATTGCATCAGAACTTATGAGCAGAAGAAAATTTATGCCCGAAGATTTCGCAAAATATCACCCCGGCGGTAAACTCGGCAAACGGTTTTTGAAGGTTAAAGAACTTATGCACAAAGGAGAAGAAGTTCCTCTCGCCTTTGAAAATGCAATAATGAAAGATGTTATTTAGCTTTCATTTATCCAAGGAGGTGGATCATGAA
>JAAZNT010000415.1 GCA_012798145.1 Thermoanaerobaculaceae bacterium
CACCGGCGGTGGGGGGTAATCTGCGGCGTCAGACTTCGGGGGTCAAATCCTCAATGAACATAAGTTCACCTCCGGTTTGCCCACCCTCGTCTTCCTTGCATCTCACCCCCCAGCGCCTATGTGCACTTATCTTCCATTTTCTCTAAGCAATCTCTTATCGCTTAATAAAAGTTTTTTAATGACAAATATAGGTTTAATCTTGTATCTTTTTTTGCGATAATATAGACTAAAATCTTTGTGATAGGAGATTTTATGAAAAAATTTCTGATTTTTGGGCTTTTAATTTTTTCTTTTTTTGCTTTCGCCTCAACAACTTATTATCTTCTCTCAGAGATAAAACCGCTTCCGAAAGCGATAAAAAAATCCAAAAACCTGAAAATTGAAAACGGGTATTACAAATATGAATCAAAGAGGATAAAGGTTGAAGTTGAGCCGCTTTTGTTAAAAGATTTGGGGAAATATTTTTCAGAGAAAGGGTTGGAAAATCCTTTTGAGGAAACTCCCGGCGGTTTTAATTACATTTTTTTCAGAGTAAGATTGGAAAACCTTTCAAAAGAAACAAACATTGAATTTTCTCCATCTTCAACGATTCTAAACAATATGCTTTCAAAAGACGACACTTCTGTTTATCAGATGTTTTATGATAAAGCGGAAGGGGATAAAAAACTTGAAATCATAGGAAAAACAATGTTTTTCAAGCCATTGACGCTTCCTCCGGGGAAATGGATTGAAAGACTTCTTTTTTATGAGTATGATGAGTTGGTTCCCACAAAAAGAATGACGCTGATTTTTTCAAATATAACAGCGGGAAAAGAAATGTTTGAATTGGAATTTCCTTTTGAAACCAAATTTACAAAGGAGAAAAGCGATGCAGAAGATAATGAACGGTAAAGAAGCAAGCGAAGAAATTCTTGAGAAAATCAAAATTGATACGGAAAATTTTGTAAAAAAAGGGTTGCGCCCGCCGGGTCTTGCCGCGGTTTTAATCGGAGAAAATCCTGCAAGCAAAATTTATGTCGGCTCAAAAGTCAGAACCTGCGCAAATCTCGGCTTTTATTCTGAAAAGATAGAAAAAGACAAAAATATTGAAATGAAAGAAGTTTTGAATCTGATAAAGGATTTGAATGAGAGAGAAGAAATTGACGGGATTCTTGTTCAACTTCCCCTTCCCGACCACCTTGACGAATCTATGATTCTTGAGGCAGTCAATCCTCAAAAGGATGTTGACGGATTTCATCCTCAAAACCTTGGGAAACTTTTTATTGATGAACCGAATATGGTTCCCTGCACTCCGCTTGGAATCATGGCTCTTTTAAAAAAGTATAATGTTGAATTGAAAGGCAGAAACGCAGTGGTTGTCGGAAGGTCAAGAATTGTAGGGAAACCGCTGTCGCTTCTTCTTTTAAAAGAGAATGCCACCGTTACAATTTGTCACAGCAAAACAGCGAACCTTGAAGAGATTACTTCCAAGGCGGACATTCTCGTTGCGGCGATGGGGAAAAAAGCGTTTCTTACCCACAAGCACATAAAAGAGGGCGCTGTCGTTGTTGATGTCGGAATAAACAGAGTTACTGACATTGAAGAGGCGAAGAAACTTTATCCCGATGACGAGGCAAGATGGAATCAAGTAAAAGAAAAGGGGTCAACGCTTGTGGGAGATGTTTTTCCCCCCGCGATGAAAGAAAAAGCATCCTTATACACTCCGGTTCCCGGAGGGGTTGGTCCGCTAACAATTGCAGGGCTGATGATGAATACATTTCTTTCCTATTCGCAAAGGGTGAAGTAGTCAGAGGAAAAAGATTTGATAAAAGTAGGAATAACAGGCGGAATCGGCTCAGGGAAAAGCGAAGCCAAAGAGATATTCAAAAAATATGGCGCTTTCGTAGTTGACGCCGATGAAATTGTCAGGAATCTTCTTGAAAAAAATGGGGAAGGATATAAACAGGTATTAAATGAGTTTGGGAATGAAATTCTTGACAATGGTCTTGAAATTGACAAAAACAAACTATCGTCAATTGTCTTTAGCGACGCTCTAAAGAGGAGGAAACTGGAAGAAATTCTTCATCCGCTTGTGATCAAAAAAAGAGAAGAGATATTTGCCAAACTGCAGAAAAAGTTGTCAGAAAAAGATATTGTTGTGGCAGAAGCGGCTTTGATATTTGAGGCGAACACAAAAAAATATTTCGATTATGTGATTCTGATAAAAGCACCGAAAGATTTGAGGATTAAGCGTCTTCTTTCAAAAGGTTTTTCACTTTCGGAGATTGAAAAGAGGATGAAAGCGCAGTGGGAAGATGAAAAGAAGGAAAAACTTGCGGATTTTGTCATAGAAAACAATTCCTCGCTTGAAGAACTTGAAAAGAAAGTGGCAAATGTGATTGAAAAAATTAGAAAGGGGTAAAATGTTTCAAAAACCATTTCTTGAAGAAATTGAATCCAACTTAAAAAAAATTAAGGGCAACTTCAAGGAAAGTTACCTTGAGACCGATGACCATTTTTGTTTTTATTATAATAAAGAATGGAAAGGGTTTGAACACCACTTAACTGGAATGGGATTAAGAATTGAAAGAAACCATTCAACTATTTTCAAAAAGAAGCAGAGCAAGGATTTAAACAAAATTGTCCATTTTGTGAAATATTTTGACGACAAAGAATCTCTCAAAAACAAAGATTTGATTGAAAAGAAATTTGCGCCAGTTTCGAAAAATCTTGTTTATAGCAATGAAGAATTAGATAAACATTTTGATGAAATGGAATCATTAATTCAAAAAAAAGAGGAGTTTAAAACTTTTTCACCCTTTATAACCATTACCCGTAAAAATGTTGCGGTTATAAACAACGAAGGGGTTTTGACAAATGAGGAAAGAAATTTTTCATCTCTCTATATTAAAGTTGAAGAAAAATCTTCAAGTCCTGCCGCAGAGTCGCGAATTTTATGGGGGAATACTGATTTTTCTGAAATAAAAAGATTATTTAAAGAGGCTTTGGAAGAATCTTGCAGGCTATCCCGCTTCAGGAAATCGGCTTCCAATAAAATCTCAGGGGAGATGCCTGTTGTTTTCTCAAGCAGGGCAAGCGGTTTTTTGATTAATGAAACAATAAGCCATTTTTTTGAGTCAGACCTTGAAAAGAAGACAAATTTTTCTCATTTTTTGGGAGAAAAAATTGCTCCCGAAACAATAACAATTTTTGACAATGGCCCTTTGAACGGGTTTGCCCAAAACGATGATGAAGGTTTTGAGCCGTTGAGAGGGGTTGTAATGATTGAAAAGGGAAGAGTTGCCAATTTGTTGACTAATAGAAAAAGCGCAAAAGCCCTCTCATTAAAAAGAACAGGAAACGGAAGAAGGTGGAATTTTAGATGCCAGCCGATTGTGGGGGTGTGGAATATCTCGCTGATGCATTCAAAATACGATGAAATGGAACTTATTGAAAATGTAGATTTTGGGCTATATGTAAAACGGCTTGAAGACGGCTATTTGAGCATAAGAAAAGGAAAATTTTCATTTCCTGTGACGGAAGCATACATAATTAGAAACGGGAAAATTGGAGAAAGTGTCAAAGATATTGAAATTAAAGGGGAAACGCCTCACTTCTTAAATGAAATAGAGATGATTGGCAGTAAAGCGGAAACCTTTGGCGGGCTTCGTAAAAAGGGCGAGCAGTATTACACCACTTTTGAAACTTGTCCACCTATTTTAGTAAAAAAACTCTCTGTTGCGACAAAAAATTAATCCCAAATTTGTAAATAGAATAATTTTTTCTAACGAGTTTCCTTAGAGAAAATGGAAGATAAAAAACCTGACAATCGGCAGGCAGTTTGCCTACGGCAACCTGAAACTAATCAAAAATCTTCTTACAAAATTTCATTTTGCAGAATCTTTTTTCTTATGTTTCTGTAAATGGCTTCGCCATTTTCAGCCTGCCTAAAGTTCATCAATCTCTTTTCA
>JAAZNT010000416.1 GCA_012798145.1 Thermoanaerobaculaceae bacterium
CACCGGCGGTGGGGGGTAATCTGCGGCGTCAGACTTCGGGGGTCAAATCCTCAATGAACATAAGTTCACCTCCGGTTTGCCCACCCTCGTCTTCCTTGCATCTCACCCCCCAGCGCCTATGTGCACTTATCTTCCATTTTCACTTAACAACCTCTAATCGCTTATTAAAGTTTTCTTAATGACAAATTTAGGCTCATTTATCAACAAAAAAGGGAAGCAAAATACTTCCCTTTTTTGTCAAATACAAATTTAGAAAACAAATTAGTTGCAATGAATCTCTTCCGGAACATAATAGAGTATGGGCTCTTTTTCCAACATTTTGATAAGAGTGGCTTCTTTTGCATACGCTTCATAAAGTTTTGGCGAAATCGTTTTCAACACTACCGAAGCTATTTCCTCTCCGCTCATTTCCATAAAGGATTCAAAAATAGTTTTCTGTCTTGGAAAGTATTTAACATTCACTTTCTCGGTTGCAGGAATCTTCGCCTTTTCTTTGGCAAATTCTATAGCTTCGTCAAGCCCGCCAAGACGATCAACAAGCCCGATTTTCAAGGCGTCTTCGCCGCTCCATATTCTTCCTTGAGCAATTTTATGAACCTCATCATAAGTCATATTTCTTCCTTGCGCCGCCTTTGTGACAAAATCTTTGTAAAAACTTTCCATATGTCCCACAATTATTTTTTCCTGCTCGGGAGAGAATTTTTGAAGCTCCGAGAAGAGGTCTGCGTTTTCTCCTCTTTTCATTATTCCCCAGCCAACTCCCGCCCAGTCGGTAATTCCTTTTATCACAAATTTCCCAGTTATAACGCCTATTGACCCAGTTATCGTAACCGGTTCAGCGACGATTCCGTCAGAGCCCATCGAGATGTAATACCCACCTGAACCTGCAACGCTTGACATTGACACTACGACAGGTTTTGTCTTTCTCACTTTGTTGACTTTATCCCAGATAATATCGGAAGCAAGCCCAGAACCTCCGGGGCTGTCAACTCTCAAAACAATTGCTTTGACATCTTTGTCTTTTTCAGCTTTATCAAGGAGTTTGTTAAGTCTTTCAGGAACAATTGTGTCGCCCTTTCCACTGTCAACAATTTCGCCGCTTGCAATAACCACAGCAATTGAATTTTTGGTCTTGACATCAAGAATTGCCCTTTTGTCTTTTATGTATGAGGCAATTTCTATTTTATTTAAGTCATCTTTAGAACCGTTAGCTTTTTTAAGAAATTGTTCTACATCGTCGGGATATGCAAAATCGTCAATCAATTTTGAGCTTTTAAGGTAATCACCACTCTGCATACCTTTATCTATTATTTGCTTTAGTTCTTCCTCAGTGAATCTTCCGTTTTGACATATTCCACCTACAAGATTTCTGTAAAGTGAATCAAGTATTGCGTCCATCGCCTCTTTTTGAGCGTCGGACATATCCTTCCTCATAAACATATCGGAAGCGGATTTGTAATCGCCTATGTGGTATAACTGCGGCTCAATCTTTATTTTTTCAAGCGTTTCCTTCAAAAACGGCATTTCGGCGTATAATCCAGAAAGAAAGAGCATTGCTGTAGGAGGAGCGTAAATCTTGTCCGCCGAAGAGGCAAGGTAATAGCCAGAGTTGCCTGTTGATTCAAAATATGCATATACCGGTTTCTTGCTTTTTTTGAAATCTTCTATGTCTTTCTTTAGTTCCTGCGCTTTGGCAAAACTTATAGGAGTCATAGTTGGAATAATCAATATGCTCTTTATTCTTTCATCATCCTTTGCCTTTTTTATCGCATCGTGCATTTCAGCAAATTGACAAACTTTCGCTCCAAAAAACTGCGTAGCAAAGGGGTCGGCGGGCATCTCCTGAATAGGTTTGTCAAGCTTGATGACAAGGGTTGAATTTGTTTTTACTTTTACTTGCCCGCCTTTAGCAAGGGAGGAAATCCCAACTATCAGCATAGTTCCCCCAAGGATCAAGAGGACAAGAACAACAAGGAAAATAATTAGCCCCAATTTTCTCGGTTTTCTTTTTTCTGAAAATCCATTATCCATTTTTGAATCTCCTTCCAAAAAAAAAAGTCTTACACTTTTTTATTACGAATTTTTTTAAAGAAAGTTCACTTTATTATTTCATCTATTTTTGAAGCGGGGATGCCAAGGGTTGAAGCCGCCCTCTTTTTGTCTCCCTGACATTTTTTAAGAATCTCTTTAACTCTCCATTTCGTTTCCTCTTTTATCCACGCTTCAGGATCTTCTATTCCCAGAAATTGCTCAAGCAAATCTTCGTCTTTTGCCCGTCCTTTTAAATCATCTGCGTCTATTTCATCTTTTTGGGCAAGGATTGCGGCTCTTTCAATTCTGTTGAACAATTCACGCACATTTCCTCTCCAGTTTTGATTTTTAAGATATTCAATAGCCGCAGGCGTTAGAGTTAATTTAGGATTGTGAAGTTCTCTTCGCCACTTTGAAAGGATATGCTCTGCAAGAAGCGGTATATCCTCTCTTCTTTCTCGCAGAGGAGGCAGAATTATTGGGAAACTGCTTATTCTGTAAAAAAGGTCTTTTCTGAAAACTCCGCTGTTTTCAAGGTCTTCAAGCGTTCTGTTTGTCGCGCAGATAAGCCTAACATCAACAGCCACTGAAACCGGGCTTCCAACCCTTGTGAACCTCTTTTCTTCAATGACCCTCAAAAGTTTCGCCTGAAGGTCAATGTGCATTTCGCCAATTTCGTCAAGAAACAGTGTCCCTCTGTGAGCAAGCTCGAATCTTCCGAGACGGCTTTCATAAGCGCCTGTATAAGCGCCCTTTTCATGCCCAAAAAGTTCGTTTTCCAAAAGAGTGCTGGGAATTGCGGCGCAGTTCACTGCAACAAAAGGGTTTTCTTTTCTTGGGCTTAAAGAGTGTATTGCCCTCGCAAAAAGCTCCTTTCCAGTTCCAGTTTCTCCAACCAAAAGGACAGTTGAATCAAGTGGCGCAACCTTTTTTATTTCTATTAGAGCATTCTTTATTGCAGTACTTGTCCCCACAATCCCAAGAAAAGGAGAGTGCCTTTCAAAATCTTCTTTTAAAGCCAAACCAACTCTTTCCATTCTTGAAGATTCAAGAGCGTTTGAGACTATGTGTATTAGATGCTCCATATCAACGGGTTTCGTTATAAAGTCGTAAGCCCCGCTTTTCATTGCTTCAACAGCCGATTCAACGCTTCCAAATGCAGTCATCAAAATGACTGGGGTGGCGGGATAAATTTCTTTTGAAAGTTTCAAAAGTTCAATTCCATTAAGCCCAGCCATCTTATAATCAAATACCGCAATGTCGTATCCTCCGCTTTCTACCAATTTCCTGCCTTCATAGCCGTCAGAAGCGGATAAAACTGAAAACCCGGCGCTTTCAAGGTTTTCCTTGAATGTTCTTAAAAGGGAGCTTCTGTCTTCAACAACAAGAACAGTAAATTTCTTGCTCATCTTTTTACATTAAGTTTTCTTAATTTTCTATTGACTTCGTCAAGTCTTTCATTAACATTATCAAGTTTTTTTTGAATGCTATCTTTTGTTGAAGAAACATCATTTGTGCCTTCTGCAAGCATTTCATCATAAAGTTTATCTGTAAAAACAGGATTGTTGATAATTTCAAGCCGCTTTTCTAAAATCTCTTTTTTCTTCAAAAGTTCGCTCTTCTCTTTCTCAAGCGATGCTGTTTCGTCTTTAAGTTTAATCTGTCCCTTTGTTGGAATGTTATTGAGTTCAATTATCAGTTCAAAATCTTTTTCCCATGAGAGTTGGTAAATCAAATCCTGAGGAATATTTTGCGAAAAAATGGCAATCCCAAAAAATATTGTCATTGTAGCCCAAAAGACCATTCCCTTAAATTTTGACAATTCTTCTTACCTCGCTTCCGTCAATTTCGCCGTTTTTGGCGTCATCTATTATTTTTTCCTGAATAGTTGATGGATAATTGAGGAGCGCTTTAGCTTTCTCAATTGTATTATCAATTTCTGATTCCTCAGCGGGGGCAAAATCCCTTGAAATTGGCAACCACTCAAGGTACATTTTGTAAGGAAGAGAATCCATTGAAAGACATTTGTCGCATCCCTGCCTTGTAAACATTTGGATCTTCAGTCCCCCTGATTCCATAGGAATCTGGCAGTTTTTGCAAAGTTTTGTGACAGGGACAACCCACAGCAAACCCTTTAAAAGCCCTGCTCTGATGGGTGATTTAAAACCGTTTCTCAAAAGCCACCTTAAAGCGCTTTCTGGGCTGTCTTGATGCATAACAACAAGAGAAGCGTTCCTTGTTGAGGAAAGAAAAATCAGTTCAGCGCTGTTCCTGTCTTTAAGCGGAAAGACCCCTATGAAATCGGTTGAATCTTTTAAGCACAAGGTGATTTGTTCGCTTAATGTGCTTTCTTCAATCTTTGAAAGTTCAATTTGGACAACACCCGATACTTTAAGCAGAGAATTGGTTTCAATTGAAAACGGCATTTTGAATTTTTTCTTTGCAAATTCGAGGATAGCGTAATACACGCTTGACACCGCCGGTCCCATCGGACCAGTAACCAAAACAACTCCTTTGTTGTCTGAAAGCGCTTTTTCAAGGGAATCTATTTCCATAGGCGAAAGCGAGGACTTCATTTTGTCCCATTCTTTTTCAAGAACTTTCTCATCGTAAATAGTCAGTCTGTATCTTCTTCCCTGAAGAGTTTGAAGTTTGGAAACATGCACCGAAAGAAATCGGCTTTCAACCTGCAGTCTGAATCTTCCTTCAACTTCTGCCCTCTTTTTTCTATCTTTTAGTTTCGCAAGTTCCTCAATAAGAGCGCTCATCTCCTCTTCTTTTCTTTGATGTAAAAGGAATCTGTCTTCAAGAAGGTCACCATTCTGAAAAGCTATTCTCAAGGAATCTTCTTCCGGTTTTATGACGATTTTCCTGCATCCGATTCTTATCGCTTCAACAAGGGAAGCCCTCAACCAATCAACAGAAGAGGAGTCGGGCTTTAAACTTGACCAATGGAGAGACCTAATATGCATATCCCTGTTTGAAAGAATAAAGAGGTTATCGCTTCCATCAATGTAATGAATTGAAGGGTCTTTTTGAAAACCGTAAAATTTCTCAAGCGCCTGAACAATTGATTCTCTGGGGCAAATAAGAGGGTCTATTTTAAGCCCTGTATATTCTTCAAGAGCGGGAATAAGTTTGGGATTATCCAAATCTGCGAGGGCGACTGTCAAAACATTTTTCTTTTTTTCAATCGGAACAACATTGTAGAAACGCGCAAGTGAAGAGGGAATCAAGTCTATCGCATCCATTGTTTCTGAACCTTCTCCTACATTGAAAGGGATCAGCCCCATTGATTGCACAAGAAATTGGCTTAGTCTGTTCACATTTATAAAGCCGAGTCTTATAAGATGGTAACCAAGCCTTCCGCCCATCCTTTTTTGCGCTTCCAAAGCCTCTTCAAGTTGTTCCTTTGTCAGCAAACCCTCCTCAATGAGGAGTTCGCCCATCATACTCTTTTCAGGCATCAAAACACCTCAAAATCGGCAGTGCGCCCATTTATAATCCACTCCCCATTTTTGCTCTGATTCTTTGTCTGTCTTAAATGTTCCCTCCCCCTTAAGGGCGGCTTTTCCCTTGCCAACAGCGTGAAATTTAATGTTCTCGCCTCGAAATTCAACCCGAAAACTCATCCCCGTAACTTTAACTTTTCCCTGAAACCCTTTATATAAGACAACTTCGCCCTCTTTTTCTATGGTTTCGTAATTTCCTTCAATTTCTTCTTTTGCCTCCAATCCGGTCTTAAGCCAAAGTTTTCCTTTTCCCTCAACTTCAACATACCCCTTCTGAGCAAAGAATTTTACCCATCCTCTTTTTCCTTCAGCCCAGAATTCTCCAGAAGAAGCGGCGAAAACGGCGCAAAAAGAAATCAAAAGAATAGCGAAAAATATTATTCCCGTTCTCTTCTTTTCAAAGACCCTTGGTAAAGTTCGTAAGCACATAACTTAACCTCCTTTCTTCCATTATACAGCGA
>JAAZNT010000417.1 GCA_012798145.1 Thermoanaerobaculaceae bacterium
CTTTCTATTCCTTTTGATACGCAGAAAATTGAAGGAAGCAAAAGACAGAGAAAAATAATCATCATTCTGTTTTTCATTTTGAAACCCCTGTGTTTAAAACGAAAGCGTTTTCGCTTATTTCAACTACAGAACCTTCTTCAACTATTATTGCTTGGGAATTCTTGAGAGGGATTCTTGCAAAAAGATAATTGGGCTTCGGGCTTTTTATATTGAGCGCAAAAATTACTGCTATTACAAAGGCAAGCGCTGTGATTAGAAATTTTAATCTTTTCTGCACAATCCTTTTCTTTTTTTTGGCTTGAAGTTTATCCATAAAGGAATTCCATTCTTTTTCTGATTTGACAGAAAGAGCGCCTTTAATCAATTTTTTTCTCCTTTAAAAGATTGACCAATTTTTTTCTGCCGCTTGATATTTGGTTTCTCACTGTGCTTGGAGATGTGCCTATGGTTGAAGCGATTTCAAAAGAGTCCATCCCAAGATAATCGCACATAAGAAGCGCAATCCTTTCTTTGTTTGGAATCTTTTGCAAAACTTCAATCAGCGCTTCTCTTGTTTCATTTTTCTCAACAACAATCTCAGGGGAGGGGAAATCAGACGAGTAGTTCTCAACCTCTTCGTCAAAGTTCTCAAGAAGGAGCGGCTCATTTTTCCGAAGGTAATCTATGCTCTTATTGGCGCAAAAGCGGTAAAGCCATCTCGACGGCTTTTCAACTTCTCCGCTTACGCTTTTATCCCAAAGCGCCAGATACCCTTCCTGCAAAATCTCTTCCGCAATCGCTTCTCTTCCCGTCATCGCAGTAATTGCTCCAAAAATCCTTTCCCTCGTTTCTTCAACAAGTTTCTTAAAAGCGTCTTCATCGCCTTTGCGCGCTTTTTTGAGCAGGGCAAGCAGAAATTCTTCAGAAGCCATTTTTTACCCCTGCATCTTCTAAGACGAATGAGATTGCTAAAGTGTCTATTTTATTTTGAAAAATGGTCAAAGCCCATAGCATTCGCTTTTCTCATTTTCCTGCCGCTTTTAAGAAAAATTGTCTTTTCCGATATTATTTTTCCAACCTTGAATGCCTTAATTTTATTGGCTTTAAGCAGGCGCTCTTTGTCAGGAGAAACAGTAAATAATAGCGTCTGTTCTTCTCCTCCTGTCAAAGCGGATTCTAAAGATGTTTCCTTTCCATCGCCAAAAGCAAACTTAGGGATCAAATCTGTGTCAACTACCGCTCCTGCTTCGCTTTCTTTTAAAATTCTACTTAAATCTTTTAATAATCCGTCGGAGATATCTATCGAGCAGAAGGAGATTGACTTTTTAGACAAAATCATTCCCAAGCGAGTTTGCGATGGAGCCCTGAAAAATCTGTCCAAAAGTTGATTTTCTTTTTTAATTTTATTGGAAAGAGGAAATTCTTCTAAAACGGCTCCTTTTTTGAAAAGCTTTAACGCCTCATCGGGAGCGCCAAGAGGGGATGATACAAAAATATAACCTCCTTTTTTTGCCTTGTTTCTTAAAAGCGGTTTTTTATCCAAAACGCCAAAAGCAGTTATAGAAATCACAAGTTTGTTAGGGCTCTTGCTCAAATCTCCGCCAATTAGTTTTATTTTTTCTTTTTTTGAAAGCGCTAAAATTCCTTTTAAAAGTTTTTCTATCTCTTTATCGGAACATTTTTTTGGTATAGCCAAA
>JAAZNT010000025.1 GCA_012798145.1 Thermoanaerobaculaceae bacterium
TTACGACCCAAACATCGTATCCGCCGGCGCCAACATATCCTCCTCCTGCAACCACCACTCCGCCATCTCCGGCAAGGCAAATAGAATATGCGCATTCATATTGAGTTCCTCCAGTAGTTTTTTGCCAAACTATGTCTCCTGACGAATCAAGTTTGATAATCCAATAGTCATAACTCCCTGATCCAAATGAATTGCTCCAACCAGCCACATAGTAATAATTCCCATCGGAAGACTGAACTGCAGAATACGCCGCATCAAAATCTCCGCTTCCTCCAAATGTTTTCTGCCAGAGACGGTTTCCATTTGAATCAATCTTTATAACCCAAGCATCAAATCCCCCAGCGCCGAAGGATTGAGTTCTCCCAGAAATAAGAAACCCTTTATCCATAGTTTCAATAATTGAATTTGGAATATCGTTGGAACTTCCGCCATAAGTTTTCTCCCAGTTGATATTTCCTTTTTCATCAAGTTTTACAACCCAAAAATCCCATAACCCGGCACCGAGGGTTCCCGGACCGCAAAAAATGTAACCCCCGTCGCTCGTCTCCTGAACTGAATAGGCGTAGTCGCTTCCGCCCCCACCATAAGCTCTTGAAAAAAATTCTTGAGCCCCAAGAGAAGAGGAAATAACAAAAAACAGCAAAATAATTAATTTATAGACTCTCATTCTAAATATTATTTTACCACAAAAGCAAGCCTGAATTATCCTTTATGTTTATTGAACAAATAATTTTTGGAAAAGACAAATTGAGTTTTGTTTTAACCCAGATTTGTCATTAAGAAAACTTTGACAAGCGATTATAGATTGATTAGCGAAAATGGAAGATAAGTCACTCGTTTGATGTTCGAAAAGAGATTGATGAACTTTAGGCAGGCTGAAAATGGCGAAGCCATTTACTGCAGGTTGCCGAAGGCAAACTGCCTTCCGATTATCAGTTTTATTATCTTCCATTTTCTCTAATAAAAGTCTTTGGAGTAATTTATTCTATTGACAAATTTGGGTTTAATTATTGATAATCCAAATCCATTAGGTAATACTGCATTTTTTGAAAACTCAAAGTTGAGCGCTTGCTCAAAAACAAAAAATGGGATAAAATCAAGATTTATTTTTGGAGGTTATGTTATGAATGTTATGAAACTTATGAGAAGTTCCAAAGTGCTCTATTTCCTTTTGTGGCTTGTAATCATTTCCTTTGTCATTTGGATATTTGCAATTTATGGAGGCGGAGGACAAACTTCGGGAAAGGGAATGGGGTCGCAGTATATTGTCAAAGTCGGAAAAAGAAGTCTTGCACCAAGAACTTTGAATCTTGCTCTGCAGTTTCAAAGAGAGATGATCAGAAATTATGTTGGCGAGCAGTATGTTGAGCAGTTTATGAAAGACGCTCACAAGCGAGCTGTCTCCAATTTCATTGATTCTTTGATACTTGAAGATGTGGCGGAAGAACTCGGAATGGAAGTTAAAGATGCTGAAGTTGCCGACGCCATAGAAAAAACATTCAAATTTCAAGACCCAGCAACTCAATATCCCCTTATGCTTCAAAGCAGGGGCGTGACGGCGGACGAATATGAATCTATGATGAAACTTGATTTGACACGCAATAAACTTCTAAATTTCTTTTCTCAAAGGTATCTCATTTCAGACAAAGAAGCAGAAAAAATGTATGAGAACGAAAACACCAAAATAAAAGCAAAGGTTATTCTTCTTAGAAATTCAAACTTTTTAAAAGAACTCGGCGAAATAAGCGAAAGTGATGTAAGAGCCATATTTGAAAAAGAAAAAGATAACCTAAAGATTCCAGAGAAAAGGGCTGTCAAATATTTGATGGTTTCCGCACCAATGATCAGGATGTCCCTTGAAATACCTGAACAAGAAATTAAAAATTACTATGAGATGAACAAAACTAAATTTGGGGAAAAGCCCTTTGAGCAGGTTAAAATGCAGGCAAGAAACATGCTTCTCTTTTCAGACGAAAAGTATAAAAATTTAGTGCAAGAAACATATGACAAAGCCACTGAGGAGTTCAAGAAACTTAAAGATGAAAAGGACATTGAAGAGTTTTCCAAAAAATATAAACTTGAAATAAAGAAAAGCAACTTGATGTCAGCAGAAAAACCTGAACCCCCATTCCTTACAGACCAAAAAGCAAAAGATGAAGTATTTAAGGCAGAAAAGGGGAAATGGAGCGAAGCATTTGAAAGCCCTATGGGGTTGCTGAGGTTTTGTGTAACTGAAATAACAGAGCCAAGAGCGGCTACCTATGAAGATGTCAAGGACGAGATCAGAGACAACATCAAGAATGAAAGATTGAGCGAATTGGCAAAGAAAAAAGCTTATGAGCTCAAGTCGCGCTTCAAAGATCCAAAAACTTTCGAGGAAGAGGCAAAGAAAAGCAACTATCAGGTTCAGGATTCGCAAGAAATAAAACTGTCTGATTCAATTCCTTTTATTGGAAAGAACGAAGAATTCGCAAGAAAAATATTTGAAAGCGAAGTCAATCAAGTAATGGAGCCCTACCAAACAAAAGACGGCTTTGCCCTTGTCATTCCTCTTGAAAAAAAGCCCGCAGATATGGAAAAATTTAAGGCGGAAAAGAGCAAATTCATTGACAAGAAAACAAGAGAGATGGCTGAAAAATATGTTGAGGAACTCGTATCTCAAAGGCGCCAAAAACTTGAAGCAAAAGGGGAGATCTCTATCAATCAGGATATTTTGAAGCAGTATGACGCTCAAAAGGAAAGTTAATTTATTTTTTGCTTTTCTATTCCTTTTCTTTGTGTCATTCAGGGCTGAAGAGAATATTTATCCTCTTGAGATTGATGTAATTTTTTCTCCCTGCCCTTGCGGAGACAGAATTTACATCTTCTCAAAGAATGGGAGAAATCAAACTCTTAGCACAGAGGATAACGCTCCAAACTGCAATCTTTTCCCGTTAAATCCCATCGTTCAGCCAGTTTGCTTTCAAAACAAAACATTTGTGGCAGACAAAGATGGAACATTCTATTTTTTGTCTGACGAAGGTACAAAACCTGTTGGGAAATTTAACAAAAAGATCGTGGCAATTCATACTTTCAATGAAAAACTTTACATAGTCTATGAAAGATCATTAAAAGAGTTTGATGGCGAAGAAATAGAACTCCCCTTCGATGTAGTTTCATCTTTCTGCTCGGTGAAAGGAATCTTTCTTTTTGGGGAAAAGGAATTTGCTTTTTATGACAAAGAAAACAATCTGACAAAAATTACTTTCTCAACAGATGATGTCAAAGGCGCTGTTTCTCTTAAAGACAATTTTGTGGTTTGCGGAAAAGACGGTGTTTTTTTTGTCAACAAAAAAGGCAAAGTTGTCAGAAAATTTCTTTTAAAATATGAAATTGTTTCCATAGTTCCTGTGCAGGAAGATAAAGTTGCAGTAGCTTCAACCGACCATTTTGTAAGATTGTTTGACAAAAAAGGTAATGTCATTTGGCAATACAGAGTTGAAGGCGCTCCATCCAATTTGTGCGTTTCCAAAAAAGGAATTCTTGTAGCCGCAATAAACGGCTCTTCTCTTGTTTTGCTGGAACCAAGAAAAGGCGCTGAAATATGGAGTTATAAGACCAAAGAGGGAGAGATACATTCTCTCTCGCTGAATAATTCGCAGGCAATTTTTTACTCACTCAAAGACAACCTTGAATGGGTTTTAAATATCGTTGAAATCCCACAATGAAAAAAAATCGTCTTCCTTTGTGGATAACTATTGATAGCAATGAAGCTTGTGATTCACTCGAAAAATTGTTGAATGAAGTTAATCCTTTTGGAATAATCCTCTTTTCGAGACATTTGAAAAGCAAAAGCCAGGTTAAGGACCTCATCTCTTTTGTCAAAGAAATTGATCCGCATATTCTTTTTGGAATTGATCAGGAAGGCGGAAGGGTAAACAGACTTTCAGCGCTTGGATATAATTTCATAGGCGCTTTTGATGCTTGTGAAGACCCAGAAACAGTTGAAAAAATCAGTTCAGAGATGGCAGAAGTTTTACACGAACTTGGCTTTGATGTTAATTTTGCCCCTGTCGTTGATGTTGGCAAAGCGGCTTCCGGCACGGGATTGGAAGGAAGAATATATTCCCAAAAGAAAGAAGTTGTAACAAAATGCGCAGAAGCGTTTCTTAAAGGTTTAAACAAAATTGGGATCAAAGGGTGCTTGAAACATTTTCCGGGGCTGGGCGGCTCTTTAGTTGACAGCCATAAAGATCTTCCTTTAATAAATGGAAATCTTGAAGATAGAGAAGAACATTTGTATCCCTACAGAAACCTTAAAGCCGACTTTGTTATGGTTGCGCATTCAAGTTATGAGTTCTTTTCTTCTAACCTTCCAAGTTCAATAAATGAAGAGGCATATTCTCTTTTAAGAAATTTCAAATGTTGTGATACAATTGTAACGGATGATTTAAGCATGGGTGCACTTAAGAATTTTGGAACATTGGAAGATTTAACAAAGAAATCACTCGAATGTGGCGCAGATATCGCTATGGTGATTTGCTCTGAAGAAGAAACCAAAAAGATAGCAAGGTATTTAAGAGAGGATTAATTTGAAGAAAGATAAAATATTGATAATCGATGATTCAAAATCCCTTCGCCTTGAAATAAAGGATGTTCTTGAAAAGGCGGGATTTGACGCTGATTATTTTAAAGCGACAAATGGAATTGAAGGGTTTAAACTTCTTCTTGACCACCCATTTGACCTTGTTTTTTGCGACCTTGTGATGCCGCAGATAGATGGCGCAAAATTCCTTCAGATGCGCGCCACAAAACCGTATCTCCTTGAAGTTCCGGTCTTGATGCTTACTGCAATCGGAGATGTTGAACAAAAAATTAAGGTTCTTTCAATGGGAGCAAACGATTACATAACAAAGCCGTTTCATCCGGGAGAGTTGGTCGCAAGAGCACAGGTTCACCTTAAAATAAAGCATCTTCAAGACGAACTTAGACAAAAAAACGCCCTTCTCGTAGAACTGTCCACTACTGACAGTTTGACAAAAATATACAACAGAAGGCATTTCCTTGAACTTGCCCGAAAAGAATTTGAACGCTCGACAAGAATGGGGCTTCAACTCGCTTTTTTGATTCTTGATATTGATTACTTCAAGCAGATCAACGACACCTACGGCCATCAGGCGGGAGATGAAGTTTTAATTAAAGTCTGCAAGACAATTGAAGGATCCTTAAGAGACTACGACATCTTTGGAAGATACGGAGGAGATGAACTTACCATTATTTTCCCCCAAACAGAGCTTTCTCAAGCAATGAGAGTTGCGGAAAGACTTGAAGAAAATGTTCAAGCTCTCTCTCTTGAATCCATCCAAAAAAAGAAAATAACCTTGAGCGGAGGATTAGCGGCAAAAAACTCATCTCATAAAGATCTTGAATCATTAATCAAAGACGCAGATGAGGCGCTATACAGAGCCAAGCAGACTGGAAGAGCAAAAATAGTGGGATTTTAATAGAACCATCTGCTTCTTATAGTTGACATATAAACTGATTATTTTATAATTTACAATTGTATGGGAGGATTTTTTGAGATTAGTCAAATTTATCATTTTTATTGCTCTGCTCTTTTCTTTGCCAATTCTTTCTCAGAATGTCTATAGGATTGACCTTGACACTGCCATACACCAAATAAGCGAAGAGTATGTTGTCGGAGCAATTCAATTTGCCAACAAAGAAAACGCCGATTTGATACTCCTTGTAATTGACACACCCGGAGGATACATAAAAAATGTAGAAAAAATACAAAGGGCGATAATTGAATCAAAAGTTCCCGTCGTAGCTTTTGTTTATCCTTCTGGAGCAAGAGCCGCCTCTGGAGGAGTTTTTGTTGCTGTTGCTTCAGATTTCATCGCTATGGCTCCCGGAACAACAATCGGCTCCGCCCATCCCGTTTCAGGGCTTCCACTACCAGTATCTCCAACAAACCCGCAAGACCCTAATGAAAAACAAAAAAGCCAAGATTCTGTTATGCTTGACAAAATAGTGAACGATCTCAACGCCCATTTGAGGTCAATATCCGAGATAAGAGGAAGAAACCCTGAGCCAATCCAGCAAATGGTAAAAGAAAGCATTTCTCTAACAGAAAGAGAAGCCCTTGAACAAAAAGTTATTGAACTGATTGCAAAAGACCAGAATGAACTATTTGAGAATCTTAAAGGCAGAACGCTAAAAAGATTTGATGGAAGCGAAACAAAACTCCCCTCTGTATTTAATGACCCCAAATTGATAAATATGACTTTCAGACAAAAGATCCTTTCTTCAATAGCAAGTCCAGAAATAGCATTTATTCTTCTTTTGTTGGGCGCTTTGGGTCTCTTTGTTGAATTCAAAAGCCCCGGTCTAATTTTTCCGGGAGTTATTGGAGGGATAGCAATTCTCCTTTATTTGCTGTCGCTTCCGCTTCTTCCGGTTAACGCTGTCGGGGTTTTGCTTGTTTTGCTTGGAATAGTGTTTTTCATTTTAGAGATAAAAGTGGTATCCTATGGTATCTTAGGAATAGGAGGTACTGTTGCATTGATTATAGGTTCTTTGATGCTTTACAGAGGAAATCCTTTAACGGGAGAAGGGCTGCACATTTCGTTTGTTCTTCCTGTTGTATTGTCTTTTGTAGCGATTCTTGCTTTTCTTGTATACCTTGCAATTAAAGCGTTAAAAAATCCTGTGCAGGCAGGAGCAGAAACTTTGATAGGACAAACCGCTGTTGTCAAGGAAGATATTGTCCCGCCAAAAGCTGGAAAAGTCTTTGTTTTTGGGGAATATTGGAGTGCAATATCAGAAAAACATATTAGCGCAGAAATGAAAGTCAAAATAGTTGGTATAGATGGAATGGTTCTGAAAGTTGAACCCTTAGAGACAGGAGGTTAAAAATGGAAAAAATACTTGGAATGAGCATTTCAACTTTTTTTGTCGTAGCCGGAATTTTCGTGATCTGGCTTTTCTCCTGCATTAATATCTTAAGGGATTACGAAAGAGGAGTCATTTTTAGACTTGGAAGAGCCCTCCCTCAGCCAAAAGGACCGGGCTTAATTTTTGTTTTTAAGCCCTTTGACCAAATAGTAAGGGTGTCTTTGAGAACAATAGTCCTTGATGTCCCTCCTCAGGATATAATAACAAGAGACAATGTTTCTGTAAAAGTTAATGCTGTAGTATATTTCAGAGTGTTCAATCCTCTCAACGCAGTCATTCAGGTAGAAAACTACATTTACGCAACAAGCCAGCTGGCTCAAACAACTTTAAGATCAATTCTTGGACAAGCTGAACTCGACGACCTTCTTGCTGAAAGGGAAAAATTAAACAAGGAGCTTCAAACCGTTCTTGACCAGCATACTGATCCTTGGGGAGTTAAAGTCACACTTGTTGAAATAAAGCAGGTTGATCTGCCTCAAGATATGCAAAGGGCAATGGCTTTGCAGGCGGAAGCAGAAAGAGAAAAGAGAGCTAAGATCATCCATGCAGAGGGAGAATTTCAGGCTTCCAAACAACTCGCCGAAGCGGCAAATGTGCTTGCTCAAAACCCATATACTATGCAGTTGAGGTACCTGCAGACAATAACTCAAATTTCTTCTGAGAATAACAGCACCGTGATCTTCCCCGTGCCGGTGGAACTACTTGCAATGCTCACAGCCAAAAAGGACAAATAGAAAGCTGAAGGATGACAAAAAAAGGGAATACGGTGCCTACAAAAGTTGAACTTGAACTTCACAGGGACTTGAACAAAACATTTAGATCTTTTGATCTGCAAACTGTAGCGGAAGAGGTGTTCAGTTCCCTTAATAAGAATTTTCTGGTTGATTTTGGAACTCTTTTCTTAACAGGTGAAAGGGGTCAAAACATAGAAAGGGTCTTTCGCATGGGAATTCCAAGCGACAGACACCAAGCAGAGCGCTTTGGAATGACCAAAATTGATATTGAAAAGCTCGTAAAGGATATGATCCCGAGATTTTATAACTATGCGGAAGAAAGAGACAAAAGGGCTCCTGTGATTGAGGGAAAATCAATAGGCATTCTCGCCTGCTTTCCCCTCCAACTTGTTTACAATTATGACGCTTTGATATTTTTGGGCGTCGCCCAAGAAAATGTGGAAAAGACTCTCCTGAAAAGACAAGGATTCGATTTTCTTTGCAATTTTATGATTGACATCTCCTACGCTCTCAAAAATGCCATTATTGCAAAAAGACTAAACGAGTTAATAACAAAAGACGATTTGACTATGACATACAACAGGAGATTTTTTGAAGATTACTTTGCAGAAGAACTTGACAGAGCAAGGAGATACAATAGCCCCCTTTCACTCATTTTTCTTGATCTCGATGGTTTGAGAGAAGTTAACAACCGCTTCGGTCATGCAATGGGATCAAGGACTTTGCAGGAGGCTGCGGCAAGAATACTCAACGCAGTAAGGTCAATAGACAAGGTGGTTAGGTACGGAGGAGACGAATTCTGCATAGTTCTTCCAGAGACTGAAACAAAAGGCGCTACAGAGGTGGCTGAAAGAGTTCGTCAAAAGATTTCTTCCACTCCTTTTCTGCTTGAAGAAACAGGAGGAATTGAAATTACAGCATCTTTTGGAATATCATGCTATCCGATCCATGCGGTAACAAAAGAGGATATGATAAAGAGGGCTGACGAAGCGATGTTTGAGGTCAAATCGCAATCTAAAAACAATATTAAAATTGCCCAGCCACTGAAGCGTTTCCCATGACAGACGGTTTAATTCTTGAGGGCGATTTACAGGACATTTTTCTTCCAACATTATTGATGTCTCTTTACAAAGACAAAGAAACTGGAATTCTTTCCATTGACGCATACGGTTTCACCAAAACAATGTACATCAAAGAAGGGAATGTGGTCTTTGCCACTTCAAAGTGCCCTGATGACAGGCTTGGCGAGTCACTTTTAAGAAGAGGAAAAATAACCATAAAAGACTATGTTTTGACATCAAAGCAAATAAGAGTTGGCAGAAGGCTTGGTGAAATACTTGTTGATATGGGAATTTTGACATCCGAAGAAATGATTTTGGGGGTCAAGGATCAACTGATTGAAATTATTGATTCAATGCTCGGAGTGACAAAAGGACACTATCTTCTTGAGCTGACAGAGTTTTCTAACGAAGATATGATAACACTTTCAATTGATATGCCAAACCTTCTTTATCAGGGTATGAAGAAAATGAAAAGTTGGCGGATAATGTATTCTACAGTTGGTCCTCTTGAAACAAAACTTCGCAAGGCTGGTGAAATGCCATCCTTCTTTTCTTCGTTAGAACTTAGTCCCGACGAAGAGCATATCCTCTCTCTTTTAAGCGCCCCTCTTTCTGTTGATTCACTTCTTGAAGCAAGTTATCTTCCCCAGTTTGACACATACAACATTCTCTGGATTTTTATAACGCTTGGACTGCTTAACAAAGAAGTATCTTCCAAAAAAGGAAGTTTGCCAAAGCAGGTTTCTTTTGAAGAAATCATCGACGAATTCAATGATGTTTTTTCGCTCTATTTTTATAAATTAGGGAAAAAAAATGAAGAGGTTTTCAAGAAAAGTTTTGAACTTTTAAAAATGACATACCCAGAATATCTTGAAGGACAAACAGGTTTTTATGAATATGGAAGACTTGATCCCGACGATTTGACAATAAAATTCAGGAACATTGAGCCACAAAATAGAATTGATGTTTTGAATTCCTTCTTAATGGAAGTTTATTATGGGCTTAACTTCTTTGCACATAAAGAACTTGAAAACAATTCACTCTCTGAAATAGAAGAGTATATTAAAAATCATTCCGCTCTTGCGGCGGCTTTGGGAAGCAAA